>NZ_JBEXRZ010000011.1:0-72653 GCF_040613325.1 Streptomyces sp. NPDC006283
GGATCCGCCGCTATCGGAGGGGTTCCGCCGACGAGTGACCCGCGGTGTGTGGCCACCCGGATCGGGTGGCCCGCCTCACTGCTGTGTGCGGGTCAGCGTCAACTGCGGCCGCTGCCGAGGGCCTTGCGGTTGCTGCTGGGCAGCGCGGGGCGCGCGGGCGGCGGAGTCGGGGCCGAGGAAGCCACCTGCTCGATGCGCATGGCGAGCGCGGGACAGCGGCGCACGGCTCGCTGCGCACGCCCCTGCATGTGCATGGGGACCATCGCGTCGGCCACCGACGGATAGCCGTCCGGGTTGAGCCGGATCAGTTCGGGGATGATGTCGGCGCAGAGGCCGTGGCCCTGGCAGAGCGTCCAGTCCACGAAGATCTTCTCGCCGCTCGGGATCGACTCCTCCGCCTCCTCGTAACCGGGCAGCGGAAGGGGCAGCACACCCGTCGTCTCGCGTCCGCAACCCCCGTGCAGCACATGGGCCGCGAGATCGTCCGTGAAGGCGGACAGGGTCGAGGCGAAGAAACGCGCGGAACCGTCCGGGTGCTTGCACGCGCCGCGGCCCTTGACCGCCTGGGTCACCTCGCGCAGCGCCTCCAGAGCGGCCGGCCCGCCGCCGTTCATCACGTCGGCCAGCCCGCCGGCCGCCGCGGGCAGGCCGAGCTTGCACGGGCCGCACTGGCCCGCGGTCTCCGCGGCCAGCCAGTTGGCGACCCGCAGCGCCTCACCCAGCGGACACGTCTCCGGACCGATCGGCAGGATCGCGCCGGCGCCCAGCGCGCCGCCCACCGAAGCGAGCGACTCCTTGGAGACGACCGCCTCGTGGACGGCGGCGGAGTCGATCCAGTTGCCGTGGTAACCACCCGTCAGCACCCCTTGGGGCTGCGGCGGTGCGCCGGCCAGCTGGAGCACGTACCGCAGCGGTACGCCCGTCGGGACCTCGACGACCATCGGGCGTGCGACCGCCCCGGAGATCGTCAGCATGACGGTGCCCGGCTCGGAGTCCAGGCCGGTGTTGCAGTAGCGGCGGGCACCGATACGGGCGGCGACGGCGAGCTGCGCGAAGGTCTCCGCGTTGGACAGCAGGGTCGGAGCGCCGCCCACGCCCGTCTCCGCGGCACGGACCCGCCGGCCGGGCGGCAGGGCGGGCCCGCCGTTGACGGCCCGGATGACGGACGACGCCTCGCCCGACACCATGCGTTCAGGGGTGCGGACGACTCTGGCCCGCAGGGCCTGGCCGCGCCGGTCGGACAGGCCACGCTCGGCGAGCGCCGCACGCATGGAGATCTCCGTCGAGTTGCGGGTCACCGCGACGACGAGGGTCCGGGCGCCGAGCGCCTCCGCGGCGAGCAGCGCACCGTCGAGGATCAGATGCGGAGCGCGGTTCAGCAGCACCGTGTCCTTGCGGCAGGCCGGCTCGCCCTCACTGCCGTTGACCACGACGACCGGCCGCACGCCGCGCCGGATCGCGGACTTGGCGACTGCGCGCAGCTTCTTGCCGAACGGGAAGCCCGCTCCGCCGCGGCCGGTGAGGGATATGTCCTCGGCGAGTTGGGCGAGCCGTTCGCCGCTCACAGGCTCGAGCGGCCCGTGCACCTTGAGGTGCATGGGCAGATCGAGACGGTCGACGAGATCAAAACCCTGCGTCAGCTGGGGAAGGCCGACGACGCGGACCTCGGGGACGTCGGGGAGGGGGGCGTTCACGGTCGTTCTCCTGCTGGTGCGTGCCAGGGCTCTCCGGCCGGGGGCTGGAAGAGGGGGCCGGGCAGTGGCGCTGTCTCGTCGTACGCGGGGACGTTGCCGGTGTCGTACGAGGAGCGGTCGGCGTAAGGGGCGGCGGCTTCGGTCAGAGGGGCGTCGTAGGGGGCGGTGGACGTGTAGGGCGCTGAAGCGCCGTACGAGGGGATGTCACCGGTGTCGTACGCCGGCACGCCGCCGGTGTCGTACGTCGGGACGTTGCTGGGTTCGTACGCGGGCAGACCGCCCGTGTCGTACGTCGGGATGTTGCCGGTGTCGTACGTGGGGACGGCACCGGTGCCGTACGAGGAGGGTGCGTCGTACGACGGTGCCGGGTCGAAGAGCGGTGGGGCCGGGGTGTCGTAGACGGGCGGTGCTGCCGGTTCGGGCCTGACCGACTGCGCCGGGGGAGGCGGCGAGGGGGTCGGCCAGCTGCCCGTACCGGGGCCCGTCTCCGACACCACGGGTATCTCCTCGGTCATCGGCACACGCTCGGCGAGCGGGGCAGACGGCTCGCCGGCGAGTGAGACCGCGCGGTAGGCGGCGGACATACGGGTGCCGCGGCCGGTGGTGCCGCCGTCCGGCGTGACGGCCGGTTCGTCGTTCTGCGGCCGCGGGGCCTCGTACAGCTGCGGCGAAGGGGCGGCGAGCCGTGGAGGCTGCGCGCGAGCCTGGCCGAGGGGCGGCTGGAAGTCCTGCTCGTACGGGCGCTGCGACGGCACGCCGTTCATTCCGCCGCCCATGCGATCCATGCGTTCCATGCGGTCCATGCCTGCGGGTACGGTCGGGCGGCCCATCCCGTTCATTCCGCTCACGCCCGGCAGCGGCGCCGTGGCCAGGTCGCGCTGTGCCTGCTCATCGGCGGCGGGCCCGTCGGAGCCGGCACCGCCGGTCAGGACGAGGATCTTCGCGGCGACCTGCCGCTGCAGGGGGCGCGGCAGCAGCCGGACCGAGACCGCGGCGGCCACGCCCGCCAGGGCCAGGCAGTACATGGTCACGACCCACGTCGCGGCCGGTCGGCCGGTGTAGAGGCCGTGAACCAGGGCGAAGCACCAGGCCGGGTACGCCAGCATGTGCAACTGCCGCCAGCGGCCGGCGACGCGGACGTTGCCGGCGAGCGCGCTGCGGAGTGCGCCGGTCGTGCCGGCCACCACCATCAGGAACCCGGCCAGCGAACCGAAGCCAATGAGCGCGGAAGTGCCGGTGACCCCGAGCCCGAACGGGATCAGGGCGCCGATCACCGACACATGCCCCAGCGACACCTTCACGGTGGCGTGCAGCAGCAGGAAGCCGAGCGACGCGATCGCGGTCGCCCGGTGGATGCCCTGGGCGAGCAGACGATGGCGGGGTGAGAGCAGTAGACGGTCGGTGGCGATGAGACCCCAGGCGACGGAGGCGGTCAGCGAGACCAGGGAGAGGACTCCGGTGGTGAAGTCGAGCGCGGCGCGAAAACTGTCGCTTCCTCCGACGGCGAGCAGGGGTATGAGCACCAACGCGGCCGCGGTGAGGCCGCCTTGCACCTGGCGGCTGAGTCCGAGGCCCGGACCGGGCGACAAACGCATCTTGAGACGAGGGTTCATGGGGCGACTCCGAATGGTGCGGGAAAGCTGTCCCGTTGACGCACTCTAGGTCGACCCCTACCAACCGGACGAGGTTTCGAGGTTTATAGCGGTGAAGTGAGCACAACTGACTCGGGGGTTGCCCTGGATAGGTGCGATACGCGGAGTAACCCGGACGGCTCGATCTCCGGAGCCGGCCGAAAGGCGTTCCCGCCCGGTCGGGGCGGCCGTCCGGTGGACAGCAATGCGGCCGGATCCTCCGCTGCGGTACCCTGACGCCATGCGTGCCGTACGCCTTCTGCTTAGCGAGCCGCGCTGATCAGTCCCGGCGGATGAGAAATCCGGTCGGAATCGGCGCGGCGTCCCCTCCTGTGCGAGGGGATTTTTCATTTCCCCTGTACGTGAATCGGCTGGCAGTCGGCAGAGACGATCGATGGAGCTTCGAAGGATCATGAGCGAGATGAACTCGGCTGCCGAGACAGCAGCCCCACATCGTTATACGGCTGCCATGGCGGCCGACATCGAGGCACGCTGGCAGGACTTCTGGGACGCCGAAGGCATCTACGAGGCGCCCAACCCGACCGGGGACCTGGCGGGGGACCCGGCGCAGGTGGCCAGGCCCAAGAAGTTCATCATGGACATGTTCCCCTACCCGTCCGGTGCGGGACTGCACGTCGGCCACCCCCTGGGGTACATCGCCACCGACGTGTTCGCCCGTCACCAGCGGATGACCGGGCACAACGTCCTGCACACCCTGGGCTTCGACGCCTTCGGTCTGCCCGCGGAGCAGTACGCCGTGCAGACCGGCACGCACCCGCGCGTGTCGACCGAGGCGAACATCGAGAACATGAAGGTGCAGCTGCGCCGGCTGGGCCTGGGCCACGACAAGCGGCGGTCGTTCGCCACGATCGACCCGGACTACTACAAGTGGACCCAGTGGATCTTCCTGCAGATCTTCAACTCCTGGTACGACGAGCAGGCGGACAAGGCCCGTCCGATCGATGAGCTGGTCGCCCAGTTCGAGAGCGGTGCCCGCGAGGTGCCTGGGGGTACCTGGGCCGAGCTGAGCTCCCTGGAGCGTGCCGACGTCCTGGGCCAGTACCGCCTGGCGTACGCCTCGGACGCGCCCGTCAACTGGTGCCCCGGGCTGGGCACCGTTCTGGCGAACGAAGAGGTGACGGCCGACGGCCGTTCCGAGCGCGGCAACTTCCCGGTCTTCAAGGCCAAGCTGCGCCAGTGGAACATGCGCATCACCGCCTACGCCGACCGGCTGCTGGACGACCTGGACGCGCTGGACTGGCCGGAGGCCATCAAGCTGCAGCAGCGCAATTGGATCGGCCGCTCCGAGGGCGCCCGCGTCGACTTCGTGGTCGAAGGCCACGACGACGCGCGGATCACCGTCTTCACCACCCGCCCCGACACGCTGTTCGGTGCCACATACATGGTCCTGGCGCCCGAGCACGGGCTGATCGACTCCATCGTCCCGGCCGAGTGGCCGCAGGGTGTCAAGGAGGCGTGGACCGGGGGTGCCGCCACCCCCGCCGAGGCCGTCGCGGCCTACCGCAAGCAGGCGCAGACGAAGAGCGACGTCGAGCGGCAGACCGAGCACAAGGACAAGACCGGTGTGTTCAGCGGCTCTTACGCCCTGAATCCCGTCACCGGTGAGCGGATCCCCGTCTTCGTCGCCGACTACGTCCTGATGGGTTACGGCACCGGCGCCATCATGGCCGTGCCCGGCCAGGACGAGCGGGACTGGGAGTTCGCGGAGGCCTTCGGACTGCCCATCATCCGCACGGTGCAGCCGCCCGAGGGCTGGGAGGGCGAGGCGTTCACCGGGCAGGGTCCGGCGATCAACTCCGCCAACGACGAGATCTCCCTGAACGGCCTGGACGTCGCAGAGGCCAAGGCGAAGATCACGGCCTGGCTGACGGACAAGGGCATCGGCGAGGGAACGGTCAACTTCCGGCTGCGCGACTGGCTGTTCAGCCGGCAGCGCTACTGGGGCGAGCCCTTCCCGATCGTCTACGACGAGGACGGCGTAGCCCACGCCCTGCCCGAGTCGATGCTGCCCCTGGAACTGCCGGAGGTCGACGACTACTCGCCGCGCACCTTCGACCCGGACGACGCCGACACCCAGCCCGAGACGCCGCTGTCGCGCAACGAGGACTGGGTCGATGTCGAGCTGGACCTCGGCGACGGCCCCAAGCGCTACCGGCGCGAGACCAACACGATGCCCAACTGGGCCGGTTCGTGCTGGTACGAAATGCGCTACCTGGACCCGCACAACAACGAGCGGCTGGTCGACCCGGCCATCGAGCAGTACTGGATGGGACCGCGCGAGGGGCAGCCGCACGGCGGTGTCGACCTGTACGTCGGCGGAGCAGAGCACGCCGTGCTGCACCTGCTGTACGCGCGCTTCTGGTCCAAGGTCCTGTTCGACCTGGGGCACGTTTCGTCGGTCGAGCCGTTCCACAAGCTGTACAACCAGGGCATGATCCAGGCGTACGTCTACCGGGACGACCGGGGCTTCCCGGTGGCGGCCACCGAGGTGGAGGAGCGGGACGGCAAGTTCCACTTCGAGGGCGAGCCCGTCAAGCGCGAGCTGGGCAAGATGGGCAAGTCGCTGAAGAACGCCGTCACCCCGGACGAGATCTGCGCCGAGTATGGTGCGGACACCCTGCGCCTGTACGAGATGGCGATGGGCCCCCTGGACGTCTCCCGGCCGTGGGACACCCGCGCCGTCGTCGGGCAGTACCGACTGCTGCAGCGCCTGTGGCGCAACGTCGTCGACGAGGCGAGCGGCGAGGTCACGGTCGTCGACACCGAGGCGGACGAGGCGACGCTGCGTGCGCTGCACAAGGCGATCGACGGTGTGTCGCAGGACATGACGGCGATGCGCTTCAACACCGCCATCGCCAAGATCACCGAGCTGAACAACCACCTGACGAAGTCGGGCGGCCCGGTGTCCCGCTCGGTCGCGGAGCGCCTGGTTCTGCTCATCGCTCCGCTGGCCCCGCACATCGCCGAGGAGCTGTGGCGCAGGCTGGGCCACTTGGAGTCGGTCGTGCACCAGGACTTCCCGACCGCCGACCCGGCATACGTCGTGGACGAGTCCGTGACCTGCGTCGTGCAGATCAAGGGCAAGGTCAAGGCACGCCTGGAGGTCTCCCCGTCCATCACGGACGAGGAGCTGGAGGCCCTGGCGCTGGGTGACGCGGCGGTCGTCGCCGCTCTGGGCGGTGCCGGCATCCGCAAGGTGATCGTTCGAGCGCCGAAGCTGGTCAACATCGTGCCTGCGTAGCGGGCACCCGTTTCGCCCGGACAAAGCGGGCGGGGCGGCGGCGGGGATTTCCCCTACGGGCAGGTTGGGGGTTCCGATGGAACCTACGGCCTGCCCGTTCCGTTTACCGTGGAAGGAACACAACCGACGCCGGAGGGCGCACATGGAAGCCGCGATCACGATCCTGGCGCTGCTCTTCTTCGCCTTCGTGGCGTTGGGGGTGTACGTGGGTGTGAAGGCCGTGCGCGCCACCAAGCGCGGCGTCGAGCGCACCATCAACCAGGCGCGCCGCACCGTCGAGGACACCACGCTGCGTGCGAAGAGCTACGGGCAGATGGGCGTGAGCGGTGAGCTGGCGCAGCTGCGGCTGAAGCTGCGTACGTCCATGAGGGCCACCCAGGAAGCGCTGAACGCCGGCGCGGCGGAGGACGCCTCGCTGTCCGAGTCGCTCGCCCTGTTCAGGCGGCTCAGCGCCCATGGACACGAGCTGGACGACGAGCTCAGGCGGCTGGAGCGCGAGCCCGACCGGTCCACGGTCGCCGCGCTGATGCCCGGCCTGCGCGAGCGTACGGAGCGCATCGCGCACTCCGCGGATTCACTGCGCTGGGCGGCGCGCGACCGGGCGCAGAAGTTCGCAGAGGACGATCTGGACGCGCTGAGCGCCCAGATCGACATGGAGGCGGGAGCGCTGCGGCACTGGTCCGCGCCGGACGAGGCTGCCGGCGTGACGGAGCCGAAGCCGTGGCCGGCAGCGCCGAAGCCAGAGCGCCCGGCGCAGGACCCGGAAGGTGCGGGCGCCCAGACATGGCCGGAGACGGAGGCCGAGTCGCCCGGTCGGCCGCAGGCGATCACCGCGCGGGACCCGCGGCAGCAGACCGCGTACCCCTGGCAGAAGACCGCCCGGCCGGAAACCTCCAACTGACACCTGCGGCGCCCCACATGGACCTTGCGGCGGGGCGCACGGTCCTTGCGGTGGGGCACATGGCCCTTGCGGCGTGCTGCCGCCCTCGAGCGTCCTGGCCGCCCGAACGCCCCGGGGCGGGCGCGCAGGTGGACGCCGGGATGGCGCTGGGGTGGCGCTCGGGAGGTGTTCGCATGCCACCCGTGCGGCCGTCCGACAGGGTCGGGCTGCCGACCAGGGGCGGCTGCGGGTAACCTCCCGCTCATGTCCCGCCATGTCGCGATCGTCACCGATTCAACGGCCTACCTGCCGCCACTGATGATGGAGCGGCACAGCATCACCGCGGTGCCGTTGACCGTCGTACTCGGTGACCAGGCGCTGGAGGAGGGCACCGAGATCTCGGCCCGCTCGCTCGCGGCCGCCCTGCAGAAGCGACGCTCGGTGACGACGTCCCGGCCCAGCCCCGAAATGTTCGCGCAGGCCTACCGCGCCGCCGCGGAAGCCGGCGCGACCGGGATCGTCTCGCTGCACCTGTCGGCCGAGCTCTCAGGGACGTACGACGCCGCGCTGCTGGCCGCCAAGGACGCACCCGTACCGGTTCGCGTCGTCGACACCGGAATGATCGCCATGGCGCTCGGATTCTGCGCGCTCGCGGCCGCCGAGGTGTCGGAGGGGGGCGGATCCCTCGACGAGGCGGTGGCGGCGGCGGAGAAACGAGCGGAAGGCACTGCCGCGTACTTCTATGTCGACACCCTCGACTATCTGCGCCGGGGGGGCCGGATCGGTACCGCACAAGCGCTGCTCGGGTCCGCGCTGGCCGTCAAACCGCTGCTCCA
The DNA here is from genome assembly GCF_040613325.1 of Streptomyces sp. NPDC006283. Lineage (NCBI taxonomy): Bacteria > Bacillati > Actinomycetota > Actinomycetes > Kitasatosporales > Streptomycetaceae > Streptomyces > Streptomyces sp. NPDC006283. Next base: position 8,304 of record NZ_JBEXRZ010000011.1, read on the forward strand.
GCTGGACGGCGGCCGCATCGACATGCTGGAGCGCGTGCGTACGGCGTCGAGGGCCATCGCCCGTCTCGAGGAGATCGTCGCCGAACGGGCGGGCACCGCGCCGGTGGACATCGCGGTGCACCACCTGGCGGCGCCGGAGCGGGCCGCGGCACTGGCCGACCGGCTGCGGGAGCGGGTGCCGGGGCTGGCGGACCTGCACGTCAGCGAGGTGGGCGCGGTGATCGGGGCACACACGGGACCGGGGCTGCTGGGCGTCGTGATCTCGGCGCATTGAGGCGACGGCCGTCGTCCGCCCTGCCTGTGGCCTGCGCGTCCGTCGTCACCTGTACGTGCCCGGTCACTCTGCACGTGCCTGGTCACCGCCAGGTCCGGCTTCACCAGCAGGTCCGGCGTCACGTGCAGGTCCGGCGTCACCTGCAGGTCCGGCGTCACGTGCAGGTCCGGCGTCACCTGCAGGTCCGGCGTCACCTGCACGGGTGAGCGAGTTATGCACAACGCATCGGTTTTCCACCGGAATTGGGCCGGCTCGGCGCGTTCGGGCGGTTATGCCTACCGTCCTGTGACATGGCTCTTCGATCACGCTCCGCAACCAGTGGCCCGGGCCGCGCCCCGGCCTCCGACAGTCGCGCACGCCGTGGCCGCGGCCCCGTCCCTGGCCTCGGTCATGGGGTCCTCGGTCAGCAGGCATACGGCGGCGGTAGCGCTTACGCCGGTGACGGTGGTGTCCGACCCGGCCGGCTGCGTGGAGGTCGTGCGTCGCCGACGGCGCAGGCCATGGCCTTGCGCCGGCGGGCGGACGCCTTGTTCGGGGCAGCGGCTCCGCGCGCCGCGGGCGGGCGGACCGAGGGCGGGCGTGCCGCGGGCTCGACGTACGCGCCCGGCGACCCACCTCTTCGCTCCGCACGTTCGGTCCGCCCGGCCCGCTCGGCGGCAGGCGTGCGGCGGAGCGGCGCGGGTACCGGGCCCGGTCGTGGCGGCCCGCCGGGCCGGCCGGGAGCCGACGTACCGGCCACTCCGACGCAGCCGCCTTCCAGGCCGCCCGCACCGGCGGTGGAGCCGGCCGCTGAACGGGACAGGGCGGATGCCGGGCCGGGGACCGATGGGCCGAGTGCCGGGCGGCTGGGTGCCGGGTCGCGGGCCTTCCGCGGTGGAGGAGGGCCGCGCTTCTGGTTCGCGCTCCGGGACCGGCTGCCGGTATGGGTGCAGCTGCGATGCGGTCTCCAGCCCAAGGCGCTGGCCGCTCTGGCTGTGATCCTCGTGGTGGGGGCGGGCTTCGCGGCACAGCACTTCTGGGCGGGCCGACCGCAGTCCGTGAGCGTTCCTGCGCTGCTCCATCAGGGGTCGGCCCTGGACGGATCAGGGCCCGCCGACGCTTCCGGCTCCGAGTCCTCGGCTGAAGAGCCGGGTCCGGGTCCTGAGCCGGAGCCGTCACCGGGTCCGCCGCCTGCCGACGCCCGACAGGCGGCCCGCATCGTCGTTGACGTGAGCGGCAAGGTACGGCAACCGGGAGTGCTCAAACTGCCCGCGGGGTCGAGGGTCGCCGACGCGATCGAGGCGGCTGGAGGGGTCAAGCCCGGTACGGACATGACGGGCCTCAACCGTGCGCGGGTCCTGACGGACGGTGAGCAGGTCGTGGTGGGCGATCCTGCGCCGCCCGTGCCGAGCGGCATCGGCACAGGGGCGGGGGCTGGGACGGGGCCGGGACTCCCGGCGGGGCCGATCAGCCTCAACTCGGCCAGTGCGGAGCAGCTCGAGACGCTGCCCGGAGTCGGACCGGTGCTGGCTCAGCACATCATCGGCCACCGCACGCAGAACGGGGGCTTCCGGTCGGTCGACGAACTGCGTGACGTCAACGGGATCGGCGACCGTCGGTTCGAGGACCTGCGCAATCTGGTTCGGCCATGACCCGGGTGGCGGTTCACGCCGTATCGGGGAGCAGGCTCGGTGCTTGCGACCCACGACAGGAGGGGCCGACAGACCTCCGTCTGGTGCCGCCCGCACTGGCGGCTTGGGCGGCGTCCGCTCTCGCGCTCGGGGCGCCGGGCGGATGGACGGCCGCGGGGGTGGTCGCCTGTCTGGTGGCGACCGGACTGCTACCGCTGTGGGCGGCGGCGCGGCATCGTCGGACGCGTGGGGTCATGGCCACGACTCCGGGCAGAACGTCGGCAGACGTGGACAGTTCTGGGCGAGTCCCCGTCAGTGGCGCGTGGTGGCGGCTCAACGCCACCGCCCTCGCCGCGGTGTTGCTGTGCGCCGCCGCGGGCGCCGCCGCCGCCGGACTGCACGCGGCGGATCTCAGCCGTGGACCGCTCCCGGCCCTGGCCGACCGACACGCGCGCGTCACAGTCGAGTTGACGGTCACGTCCGACCCGAGGCCCACCCGCTCCAGGGTGGTCGGTGACCGGATGGCTCCGGCAGCGCTCGTACTGAACGCCGAGGCGACGCGGGTCACCGCCCCCGGCGGAGCCGTCACCGCGACCCGTTCCCCCGTGCTCGTGATCGTGCCCACCGGCGAGGCGGACGCGAACTGGCGGCGGCTTCTGCCCTCCACGCGGCTGAAGGTCGGCGGACGGCTCGCGCCCCCACTCCGCCCCGACGACCCGTTCACGGCCGTGCTGCGGGCCGACGGCGGCCCGCCGTCCATCGTCGGCTCCCCGAGCGCACTGCAGCGCAGGGCCGGCGCACTGAGAGCAGGACTGCGCGAGGCCACGGACGGCCTGGCGCCGGACGCCCGCGCCCTGCTCCCGGGGCTGGTCGTCGGGGACACCTCACGCATTCCGGCCGACCTGCAGGAAGCCTTCGAAGCGACGGACCTCACGCATCTGCTTGCCGTCTCCGGAAGCAACCTCACCATCGTGCTGGTCCTGCTGATCGGACCGCCCGGCCGGGCGCTGCTGGCCGAACGGCGCGGCCTGGCACCGCGTTTGGGTATTACCCTGCGCGGGACCGCGCTGCTCGGCGGCGTGCTCACGCTCGCCTTCGTGGTGGTGTGCCGGCCCGAGCCGAGCGTTCTGCGCGCGGCGGCGTGCGGGCTCATCACCCTGCTCGCCATCGGAACCGGCCGACGCAGGTCGCTCGTCCCGGCGCTGGCCGCCGCCGTCCTGCTGCTCCTCCTGTACGACCCGTGGCTGGCATGGAGTTACGGCTTTCTGCTCTCCGTCCTCGCCACCGGGGCGCTGCTCACGATCGGACCGCGTTGGAGCGAGGCGCTCCAGCGGCGAAGGGTGCCGCCCCGGCTCGCCGAGGCGCTGGCGGCGACCGCCGCGGCGCAGGCCGTGTGCGCTCCGGTGGTGGCCGTGTTCGCCGCCAGGGTCAGCCTGGTCGCGATCCCCTGCAACCTCGCGGCCGAACTGGCCGTGGCTCCGGCGACGATCCTCGGCTTCGCGGCGCTGGCCACGGCCCCCATGGGCATACCGGTCGCCGAGCTGCTGGCGCGCTGCGCCGGCTGGCCCGCAGGCTGGATCGCCTCCGTGGCCCGGACGGGAGCGGCGCTGCCGGGCGCCCGGATCGACTGGCCGGGCGGCTGGCTCGGCGGGCTGCTGCTCCTGGCGCTCACTGCCGGAACGCTGCTCGTTGTCCGCCGGCTGACGCGGCACCCCTGGGCGGTCGCACTCTGCGCGCTGCTGTTCGTGCTGGCCGTGGTACGCCCCGCCCCACTGACCAGGAGCCTCACCGGCTGGCCGCCTCCTGGCTGGGCGTTGGTGATGTGCGACGTGGGCCAGGGAGACGCCATGGTGCTCTCGGCCGGTGACGGGGCCGCGGTGGTCGTGGATGCGGGGCCCGATCCCCGCCTCGCCGACCGGTGCCTGAGCGAGTTGGGTGTCACGGAGGTGCCGCTGGTTCTGGTGACCCATTTCCACGCCGACCACGTCGCCGGCCTCCCCGGCGTGCTGCGCGGCAGGGCGGTGGGGGCGATCCAGACGACGACGTTCGAAGAGCCCAGCCGGCAGGCGGCGTTCGTACGGCGCACGGCTGCGGCGGCGGGCGTGCCGGTGAACCACGCGACACCGGGAGAGCGGCGTCGGGCCGGGCGGCTCTCATGGCAGGTCCTGTGGCCGGCCATGTCCTGGGCTGCGGCGCCCGAAGGGCCGAACGATGCCAGCGTCGCGCTGCTCGTCCGGGCGGCGGGCGGTCTGTCGCTGCTGCTGCTCGGAGATCTCGAACCTCCGTCCCAGCGTGGGCTGATACGGGCCCATCCCGCGCTTCCACCGGTCGACGTGCTCAAGGTCGCCCACCACGGCTCGGCTTACCAGCACCCGTCGCTGCTGGAGGGGGCCCGCCCCCGGTTGGCCCTGGTGTCGTGCGGCAGGGACAACCCGTACGGGCACCCGGCGCCTCGTACGGTCGGTGCGCTGCGGGCGCGAGGGGCACTGGTGCTGCGTACCGATCGGGACGGTGCCATCGCGGTCACCGGCGCGGGTGCTCAGCTGAGAGCTGTGGCGCGCGGCCCAGCGGGCTGGTGAGGGGGACCGCCGCCGGTGAAGGGCGTGCGGCGGGTGGGTGCACACCGCGGTGGTGCACACCGCGTGTGCGGTCAGTCGTCCAGCCAGCGGCCGTCGCGCATGAGCAGCCGGTCCTTCAGTTCGTTCTCCTCACGCCAGGCCTTCACCACCAGGGGGGTGATCCGCAGATAGACCCAGGGCCGCCGGTCCCGTGGATCCCAGCGCAGCTTCGCGGCGAAGGCGTCGGCGGACTCCCCGGCCAGTTCCGAGCCCTCGACGATCTCGGCCAGGCCCTCGACATGGACCACGTCACGGGTGTGGCCCAGGGTGACCACCGCCTCGCCTCGCGGAGTCACGTTGAGCGCGGTCGGATTGGTGCGCCGGGTGCACATCAGCAGGGTGCCGCGGTCCCAGACGAACGACAGGGGCATGAGGCACGGCCGTCCCTTCGGCGACGCCGTGGCGACCCAGGCGTCGCCGTCGTTCGTGAGCCGGCCGAGGGTGTCCCGCCTGCGCTGTTCCCGGCTGCGTGCCGGTTCCGGAGTCGTCATGTCCGGCACGTTAGGGGTGCCCGGGCATCGCCGCCTCGGGCCGAGGGAGGAAGGACCTCCGCCGTCCGGCCTAGGACCAACGGACGCCTGGCCCACGGGCCGCCTGCGCAAGAGACTGACGGTATGAACCTTCCTGCGCAGACCGTCGATGCCTACCTCGCCCGGATCAAGGGCGTACGACCCCGGCGGGCGGACGCCGCGGCGCTTCGTGAGCTGCAGCAGCGGCATCTGCTGACGGTGCCGTTCGAGAATCTGTCGATCCACCTCGGTGAGCCCCTGGTCCTGGAGGACCGCCCCCTGCTGGAGAAGATCGTCGGTGCCCGACGCGGCGGCTTCTGCTACGAACTCAACGGCGCCTTCGCGGCGTTGCTGCGCGCGCTCGGCTACCGGGTGACGCTGCTCCAGGGGCGGGTGTTCGGCGACGGGGGCCGGCTGGGCATCCCCTACGACCACCTCGCGCTGCGCGTGGAGACCGTGGACGGCACCGGACCCTGGCTGGCCGACGTCGGATTCGGGGACCACAGTCACCATCCGCTGCTCCTCGGGGAACGAGGCGAGCAGGCCGATCCGGCGGGGATCTTTCAGATCGTCGAGGCGCCCGAGGGGGACCTGGACGTGCTCCGGGGCGGCAAGCCGCAGTTCCGCCTGGACACCAGGCCGCGGGAGCTGGTCGACTTCGAGGCGGGCGCATGGTGGCACCGCACCTCGCCCGCCTCGCACTTCACCCAGTCGCTTGTGTGCTCCCTGCTCACCGAGGAGGGGCGGATCACGCTCACCGGCCGCAAGCTCGTCACCACGGTGCGCGGCGAGCGGCAGGAGCGGCCGCTCGACGGCGACGAAGAGGTGCTCGCCGCCTACCGGAAGCACTTCGGCCTGGAGCTCGACCGGGTGCCGGAGGTGCGGAGGACGCAGTCCTGACACCGGGTGCGAGGACAGACCGTGCACGAGTAACAGGGTCGCGGCGGCGACCTGCACAATATGGCCGTGAGCGATGTGAGACATGTGCTGGTGCTGCCCGACCGCGACGCCGCGCAGGAGGTGGCCGAGACGATCGGTGACCGCTTCGCCGTGGCCGAGGAGCCCCAGCTGGTGCGGGACGCCCTTGCCGGTGAGGACGACGCCGAGGACGCGCAGTGGCTGGTGGTCGTCGAAGACCCGGAGGGCAGGCTGGACGGCGCCGCGCTCGACGAGTTCGTCGCGGACTGGGAGGGATGGCGCGAGGCGCACTGACGACGCGACGTACCGCGCGAGACGCACTGAGGACGCCTCGAGAGGCGGGGACGGGCGCAGCACCGGGGGCGGGTAGCGGCAGGAGCGGCGACGGGGACAGCAGGGGACTGTCGGTGGCCCGTGGGATGCTGGAGCGCGATGGCCAGCAACAGGAATTCCACCGACGATCCACTCGCCCCCGTCACCCTCGCGGTGGGTCAGGAGGACCTGCTCCTCGATCGTGCCGTTCAGCAGGTCGTGGCCGCGGCACGCGCCGCGGACGCCGACACCGACGTACGGGATCTCACCGCCGACCAGCTCCAGCCCGGCACCCTTGCCGAGCTGACCAGCCCGTCGCTCTTCGCCGAGCGCAAGGTCGTGATCGTGCGCAATGCGCAGGACCTGTCCGCCGACACGATCAAGGACGTCAAGGGATATCTCGACTCCCCGGTCGAGGAGATCACTCTGGTGCTGGTGCACCCGGGTGGCGCCAAGGGCAAGGGACTGCTGGACGCGGCCCGTAAAGCGGGGGCGCGAGAGGTCGCCTGCCCCAAGACGACCAAGCCGGCGGAGCGGCTCACCTTCGTACGGTCCGAGTTCCGTGCGCTGGGCAGGTCCGCGACGCCGGAGGCCTGCCAGGCTCTGGTCGACTCCATCGGCAGCGATCTGCGGGAGCTGGCGTCGGCCGTGTCCCAGCTGACCGCGGACGTCGAGGGAACCATCGACGAGGCGGTCGTCGGCCGCTACTACACAGGCCGTGCCGAGGCCTCCAGTTTCAACGTCGCCGACCGAGCAGTGGAAGGCCGGGCGGCCGAGGCGCTTGAGGCGCTGCGCTGGTCCCTGTCGACGGGTGTCGCGCCCGTGCTGATCACCAGCGCGCTGGCCCAGGGCGTGCGGGCGATCGGCAAGCTGTCCTCGGCGCGCGGTGGCCGGCCCGCCGACCTGGCCCGTGAGCTGGGCATGCCGCCGTGGAAGATCGACCGCGTGCGCCAGCAGATGCGGGGCTGGACCCCCGACGGGGTCGCCGTCGCCCTGCGGGCGGTGGCCGAGGCGGACGCGGGCGTCAAAGGAGGCGGCGACGACGCGGAGTACGCGTTGGAGAAGGCGGTCGTGACGATCGCACGTGCGGCGCGGTCGCGCCGCTGAAGCCCTGCCTCCCCGACGGGCCACCTCCCACCGCCTCGCCGACGGGCACCCGGCCTCACCTCCCAGGGTCCCCTCCCATCCTCCGCCTCTCGCGCCACCCGGGTACGACGAAGGCCCCGGGCCGGTGTCCTGGGGAAGGACATCGGCACGGGGCCTTCGTTTCAAGCTCGGTGCGCCGCACCCGCGTGGCGAACGCAGGCCGCGTGCGGCGCGGAGGGTGCCGGTCAGGAGCGGATGAGAGGGCCCGCTGAATCCGTCCCGGCGATCACATCAGTGAGCTCAGCCCTGCAGGGAGCCGACCTTGGCAGCCAGCGCCGACTTCTTGTTGGCGGCGGCGTTCTTGTGGATGACACCCTTCGAGACAGCCTTGTCGAGCTGACGGGAAGCGTCGCGGACGGCCACGTTGGCCTTCTCGACGTCACCCGCGGCGACAGCCTCACGGGCCTTGCGGATCGCGGTCTTGAGCGACGACTTGACGGCCTTGTTGCGCAGGCGCGCCTTCTCGTTGGTCTTGTTCCGCTTGATCTGGGACTTGATGTTCGCCACGAAAAAGAGCCCTTTTCTGGGGGTCCCACCACGCCCGCAAGGGCGTAGGGGGCGTTCGATGATTCTTTGAGGTTGCGTCCCGGCCCCCGAAGTTTGAGGGCTTCGGAAGCCCCCGAGAGAGGGCATGAGACACAGCTGCTCAGGCTACCAGTCGCCCCGCGGGCGGCCCAAACCGGGCTCAGTCCCGCAACCGTGGGACCATGGAGCCTACGTATCGATCCGACATCGCCCCGAGCCGAGCCCGAGCCGAGCTCACCGACCCGGCGTCTGCCAAAGAATCAGGACCCTGCGTGCCCGCGACTCCTACCAACGTGCCCGAGCCGAGCCGTACCGACCCGGCTCTGATCCGCAACTTCTGCATCATCGCGCACATCGACCACGGCAAGTCGACCCTCGCCGACCGGATGCTCCAGCTGACCGGCGTGGTCGAGCAGCGGCAGATGCGTGCTCAGTACCTCGACCGGATGGACATCGAGCGCGAGCGCGGCATCACGATCAAGTCCCAGGCGGTCCGTCTTCCCTGGGCGCCCACCGAGGGCGAGGACCAGGGGAAGACCCACATCCTCAACATGATCGACACCCCCGGGCATGTCGACTTCACGTACGAGGTGTCCCGGTCCCTGGCCGCCTGTGAGGGCACGATCCTGCTGGTCGACGCGGCCCAGGGCATCGAGGCGCAGACCCTCGCCAACCTGTACCTGGCGATGGAGAACGACCTCGCGATCGTCCCGGTCCTGAACAAGATCGACCTGCCGGCCGCCCAGCCGGAGAAGTTCGCCGAGGAACTGGCGAACCTGGTCGGCTGCGACCCGGACGACGTGCTCAGGGTGTCCGCCAAGACGGGGCTCGGTGTGGAGGCGCTGCTCGACCGCGTCGTCCGCGAGGTCCCCCCGCCGGTCGGCGTCGCCGACGCCCCCGCCCGCGCGATGATCTTCGACTCGGTCTACGACTCCTACCGCGGTGTCGTGACGTACGTACGTGTGATCGACGGCCAGCTCAGCAAGCGTGAGCGCATCCGGATGATGTCCACCGGCGCCACGCACGAGCTGCTCGAGATCGGCACCAACTCGCCCGAGATGCTCCCGGCCGACGGCCTCGGCGTCGGTGAGGTCGGCTACCTCATCACCGGTGTGAAGGACGTCCGCCAGTCCAAGGTCGGTGACACGATCACCAGCCTGCACAAGGGCGCCACCGAAGCGCTCGGCGGCTACAAGGACCCGAAGCCGATGGTCTTCTCGGGCCTCTATCCGCTCGACGGTTCCGACTACCCGGAGCTGCGCGACGCCTTGGACAAGCTCCAGCTCAACGACGCCGCGCTGGTCTACGAGCCGGAGACGTCCGCGGCTCTCGGCTTCGGCTTCCGTGTCGGCTTCCTCGGCCTGCTGCACCTGGACGTGATCCGCGAGCGGCTCGAGCGCGAGTTCGGCCTCGACCTGATCGCCACGGCCCCCAACGTGGTCTATCGCGTGACCATGGAGGACGGCACCGAGCACACGGTCACCAACCCGAGCGAGTTCCCCGAGGGCAAGATCAACGAGGTGCACGAGCCTGTCGTGCGCGCCACGATCCTCGCGCCCAGCGAGTTCATCGGCTCGATCATGGAGCTCTGCCAGACCCGCCGCGGCACTCTCCTCGGCATGGACTACCTCTCCGAGGACCGGGTCGAGATCCGCTACACCCTGCCGCTGGCGGAGATCGTCTTCGACTTCTTCGACCAGCTGAAGTCCAAGACGCGCGGCTACGCCTCCCTCGACTACGAGCCCACCGGCGAGCAGGCCTCCAGCCTCGTCAAGGTCGACATCCTGCTGCACGGCGACAAGGTGGACGCCTTCTCGGCGATCACCCACAAGGACGCCGCCTACGCCTACGGTGTGCGGCTCGTCGCCAAGCTGCGCGAGCTCATCCCGCGGCAGGCGTTCGAGGTGCCCATCCAGGCTGCCATCGGCTCCCGGGTCATCGCGCGCGAGACCATCCGCGCCATCCGCAAGGACGTCCTCGCCAAGTGCTACGGCGGTGACATCTCCCGTAAGCGGAAGCTGCTGGAGAAGCAGAAGGAAGGCAAGAAGCGGATGAAGATGGTCGGCTCCGTGGAGGTCCCGCAGGAGGCCTTCATCGCGGTGCTGTCCAGCGACGAGGGCGGCAAGAGCAAGAAGTAGCCGTCGCGTCACCGTCCGTGCCGCGCCGCCCCCGGGGCTTGTTCGGTACGCGTGCCGCTCGCTCCGAAATACGCGCACCGCTCTCTCCGGAAGGCGCCCGTCACAGTCGTGACGGGCGCTTTTCGGTGCTCCGGCGCACGTCCAGGGCTTAGCTGCCCCCTACACCGATCTATTGCCCCAACCGGCGGACCTGCGCTCCGTTCGTTATGAAGCGGCAGCCCGAAGGCTCTTACGCACCGGTCGAACGCGCTCTACCCTGATCACGGCTCGATGGTTACTCGCCAGTTAAAAAACCAGCCAGTCGTGCATGCTGCCGCAGGCCCGGAGGACGTCGTGAGCGAAACCCAGACCCAGATCGAGAACCGGCCGCCTTCGGTGGCCACCCTCTTCACCGAGCGCGTGGCAGCCACGCCGAACGGCGAGGCCTACCGCTACCCGGTGCCCCGGGCCTCGGGCACGGGGCCGGACGAGTGGAAGTCGTTGACCTGGGGGCAGGCCGCCGAGCGGGTCTACGCCATCGCGGCCGGACTGATCGACCTCGGGGTGAACGCCGAGGAGCGGGTGGCGCTCGCGTCCTCCACCCGGGTCGAGTGGATCCTCGCCGACCTCGGCGTGATGTGCGCCGGCGGCGCCACCACCACGATCTACCCGTCGACCAACGCGGAGGAGTCGGCTTTCATCCTCGCCGACTCCGGGAGCCGGGTGCTGATCGCCGAGGACGTGGCCCAGCTGGCCAAGGCGCGGGAAAAGCGCGGCGAGCTGCCCGAGCTGAAGCACGTGGTCGTCTTCGACGCGACCGGCCTTGCGCCCGACGCGGGCGAGCCGGACGGCTGGGTCCTCACCCTCGCCGATCTCGAGGCCCGCGGCGCGAAGTACCTGAAGGCCAACCCCTCGGCCGTCGAGGAGCGGGTGGCGGCCATCACCGCCACTCAGCTGGCCACGCTCATCTACACCTCCGGCACCACCGGCCGCCCCAAGGGCGTGCGGCTGCCGCACGACAACTGGTCTTACCTGGCCAAGGCCATGACCGCGACCGGCCTGATCGGCCCTGATGACGTCCAGTACCTGTGGCTACCGCTCGCGCACGTCTTCGGCAAGGTACTGACCTCCGGCCAGATCGAGGTCGGCCACGTCACGGCGGTCGACGGCCGGGTCGACAAGATCATCGAGAACCTGCCGGTCGTCCAGCCGACGTACATGGCGGCCGTGCCGCGCATCTTCGAGAAGGTCTACAACGGGGTCGCCGCCAAGGCGCGTGCGGGCGGCGGCGCCAAGTACAAGATCTTCCAGTGGGCGGCCGGCGTCGCCCGCGAGTACGCCAAGGTCACCCAGGACAACTTCCGACGCACCGGCTCGGCTTCCGCGCCCTTCGGCCTGACCGCCAAGCACAAGGTCGCCGACGCGCTCGTCTACTCCAAGCTGCGCGAGGCCTTCGGCGGGCGGCTGCGTGCGGCTGTCTCCGGCTCCGCCGCGCTCGCGCCGGACATCGGCTACTTCTTCGCCGGCGCCGGCATCCACATCCTCGAGGGCTACGGGCTCACCGAGTCCAGCGCCGCTTCCTTCGTCAACCCGGGCGAGGCCTACCGCACCGGCACGGTGGGCAAGCCGCTGCCCGGCTGCGAGGTGCGCATCGCCGACGACGGCGAGATCCTGCTGCGCGGCCCCGGCATCATGGAGGGCTACCACGGCCTGCCCGAGAAGACCGCCGAGGTCCTGGAGTCCGACGGCTGGTTCCACACCGGCGACATCGGCGAGCTCTCCGCCGACGGCTACCTGCGCATCACGGACCGCAAGAAGGACCTGATCAAGACGTCCGGCGGCAAGTACATCGCGCCCGCCGAGGTCGAGGGCCAGTTCAAGGCGGTGTGCCCGTTCGTCTCCAACATCCTGGTGCACGGCGCGGACCGTAACTTCTGCACCGCGCTGATCGCCCTGGACGAGCCGACAATCCTCGGCTGGGCCGAGGAGAACGGCCTGGGCGGCAGGACCTACGCGGAGGTCGTCGCGTCCCCGCAGGTCGAGCAGCTCGTCGAGGGCTATGTGAAGCGCCTCAACGAGGGTCTGCAGCGCTGGCAGACCATCAAGAAGTTCCGCCTGCTCCCGCGTGACCTGGACATCGAGCACGGCGAGCTGACGCCCAGCCTCAAGCTCAAGCGCCCGGTCGTGGAGCGCGAGTACAAGCACCTGATCGACGAGATGTACGCGGGCTCCCGCGAGGCGTAGCGGGGACCGTCGAAACGACCGGGCGGAAGCGCGGGACCGGTGCCGGACGGATCGGGCGGGGGACGGAGCCCCGCCCGATCCCAAGGCCGTTCCTCCGCTTCCGCCCGCGCTTTTGTGCCTCCCCCACTGTTACGTTCCACCCACTTCGGTGACTCCACGCTTATGAGCGCCCTCGGTCTGTCACTCTGTCGGTGTCATGAGCGGCGCACGCCAGCACCGACCAGGAGCCGCAAGTGGGGTCCATTCCGATGCAGCGCGAATTCGGCAACCGATCGACTCCCGTGTGGCCGGCACGGGCCGACCCCAGGCTGGTCGCGCGGACCAGCCTGCCCGGCAACCTTCTGGCACCGGCCGCCGCGCGCCGCTTCGTGCTCGACGCCGTCGCGGACTGGACCGCTCTCGGGTTCCTGGCCGGCGACGCGTGCGCCGACCGGCTGGCCGACGACGCGGCCGTGGTCGTCAGCGAGCTCGTCACCAACGCCGTCGTGCATGCGGGCACCGCGGCGGAACTGCTCTGCCGGTTCGAGGAACCCACGCACGAGGAACCCGCCGCGCTCGTCGTCGAGGTCTCCGACCATCATCCCGACAGCGCCGTGACCAGCGGTCCGCACAGCGCCGACCAGTCCGGCACCCCCGACTACGGGCGCGGCCTGCATCTCGTCGCCGCCCTCGCCGAACGCTGGGGCGTCACCTTCCACGCCGCACTCAAGACCGTCTGGGCGCGCCTGCCCCTCGACGGCCGCGACGTACGCCCCGCCGCCGCCGTCCTCGCCACGGCCGTGGACCGGGGCACCGTGCGCGGAACGGAGGCGTACGAGCCGGTGCACGCCCGGCGCGGAGACCTGGAGTGGGTGGGCCGGGGTGCGCCCGCCTTCCTCGCGGAGGCGTCGGACCTGCTCGCCGGACAGCTGGACGAGGACATGGTCGCGGCGCTGGCCGGTCCGCTGCTGGTACCGCGGCTCGTCGACCGGTGCGCGATCTGGCTCGCCGCCGGGACGGAGGGGCACAGCCAAGGCGACGGGGGCGGCGCGCCCGGAGCGGCGTCGAGACTCGTCGGCGTATGGCACAGCGACGAGTCCCGCGTGGAGCCGTTGCGCGAGGCTCTGGGCAAGGAGCCGCCCGTCCTGCCCGACGACTCGGTCACCGGCCCGGTGCCGGTTGCCTGGCCGGAGAAACGGCCGGACGAACGGCCGGAGAGACGACCGGAGGAACTGCCCCTGCCCGGACAGCGTCGGGACCCGGCGGGGTTCGTCGACGTCAGCGAAGGAACGGCCACCGCCCTGGCCTACCCGCTCGCCGTCGCAGGCCGTCGCCTCGGGGTGCTGCTCGTCGCGCAGAACGGCCCCGAGCCCGTGTGCGCGGAAGTGGCCGCGCTCGTCGGGGACTTCGCCCGGCGCGTCGCCCTGGCCGTCGGAGCCGCCCGCCGGTACACCCGGCAGGCCACCATCAGCCGGGTGCTCCAGCGCGGTCTGCTGCCCAGCAAAGTGGGACAGATCCCGGGCGTCGACACGTTCCTGGTCTACGAGCCGAGCGACGACGGCGTCGCCGGTGGCGACTTCTACGACGTCTTCCCCGGGTCCGGCGACCGGTGGTGCTTCATGCTCGGCGACGTCCAGGGCAGCGGCCCCGAGGCGGCGGTCGTCACCGGCCTGGCCAGGCCCTGGCTGCGGCTCCTCGCACGCGAGGGGTACGAGGTCGGCCAGGTGCTCGACCGGCTCAACGGTCTGCTGCTCGACGACGCGATGGAGGCGGCGGAGGCGGCGGCCTTGCTGGTCACCGGCGGGCACGGGCCCGGCCTGCCCGACGGGCAGCACTCCCGGTTCCTGTCGCTGCTCTACGGAGAGGTGGTGCCCTCGCCGTCCGGGGACGGCGGCGCCCGGTGCACCCTCGCGAGCGCCGGACACCCGCTGCCCCTGCTGCTGCGCCCGGACGGCACGGTGCGTGCCCTGGCGGAGCCACAGGTACTGCTCGGGGTCGTCGACGACGTCGCCTACCAGAGCCACACCTTCCGTCTCGAACCGGGCGACACGCTGCTGTGCGTGACCGACGGCGTGACGGAGCGGCGCTTCGGACCCCGGATGTTCGACGACGAGGACGGCCTGGCGGCGGTGCTCTCCGGTTGCACCGGCCTTACGGCGCAAGGCGTCGCGGAGCGGATCAGGGCGGCGGTGCACGCGTTCGCGCCGACGCCGCCGGGGGACGATCTGGCGCTGCTGGTGCTCCAGGCCGGGTGAGCGGGGCCAGGAGCGGAGCGGAACCGGCGCCCTCGTGAGCGACGGACGGAGGCCCTCCCGAGTGACGGACAATGGGGGGCATGCCTTCCGTACTGCCCGACGGCGAACCCGTGCCCGAGAACGGCGCACTGCCCGCGTCCGCCCTCCACGCCGCCGGAGACCGGCCTCTCGCCTTCTACCTGCACGTGCCGTACTGCGCGACGCGCTGCGGCTACTGCGACTTCAACACGTACACCGCCACCGAGCTGCGCGGCTCCGGCGGTGTCCTCGCCTCCCGCGACAACTACGCCGAGACCCTCGCCGACGAGATCCGCCTCGCCCGCAAGATCCTCGGCGACGACACGCGTCAGGCGCGGACGGTGTTCGTCGGCGGAGGCACGCCCACGCTGCTGGCCGCCGATGATCTCGTACGGATGCTGGACGTCGTGCGCGAGGAGTTCGGGCTCGCCGACGACGCCGAGGTGACCACGGAGGCGAACCCGGAGTCGGTGGGCCCCGCGTATCTGGAGGCGCTGCGGGCCGGCGGCTTCAACCGGATCTCGTTCGGGATGCAGAGCGCCCGGCAGCATGTGCTGAAGGTGCTCGACCGGACCCACACACCGGGGCGGCCGGAGGCGTGTGTGGCCGAGGCCCGGGCGGCGGGCTTCGACCATGTGAACCTGGACCTGATCTACGGCACCCCCGGCGAGAGCGACGACGACTGGCGCGCCTCGCTGGAGGCGGCGGTGGGCGCCGGGCCGGACCATGTCTCGGCGTACGCGCTGATCGTCGAGGAGGGCACCCAGCTGGCCCGCCGGATCCGGCGCGGCGAGGTGCCGATGACCGACGACGACGTCCACGCCGACCGCTATCTGATCGCCGACGAGGTGCTCGGCGCAGCCGGCTTCGACTGGTACGAGGTCTCCAACTGGGCCACCACCGAAGCCGGCCGGTGCCTGCACAACGAGCTGTACTGGCGCGGCGCCGACTGGTGGGGCGCCGGCCCCGGCGCGCACAGCCATGTCGGCGGCGTGCGCTGGTGGAACGTGAAGCATCCGGGCGCGTACGCGGCGGCGCTGGCGGAGGGCCGCTCGCCGGGAGCGGGCCGCGAGGTCCTCTCCGACGAGGACCGCCGGGTCGAGCGGATCCTGCTGGAGCTGCGGCTGCGGGAGGGCGTCCCGCTGGAGCTGCTGCGGGAGGCGGGCCTCGCCGCGGCCCGCCGGGCGCTCGCCGACGGGCTGCTGGAGCCCGCGCCGTACGAGGAGGGCCGAGCGGTCCTCACCCTGCGGGGACGGCTGCTCGCGGACGGGGTGGTGCGGGACCTGGTGGACTGAGACGGGGTGGTGCGGGACCTGGTGGACTGAGACGGGGTGGTGCGGGACCTGGTGGACCGAGACGGGGTGGTGCGCGGGACGTGGTGGTCCGACCTCCACCGGGCCCCGCCTCCGGGGCCGGCCGCACCTCCCGGCCGCCGGGGGACGCCGGCGGAGGCCAGGCGTCCGAAAGGTCACACGTGGTCCGCGTCACCGGCCGTGACGTGGTCGATCAGCCGCTCCACCGCGCCCAGCAGCGACGGCTCCAGGTCCTTGTAACTCGTGACCTTCGACAGGATGTGCTGCCAGACCGCGCCCGTGTTCTCCGGCCAGCCCAGCGCCCGGCAGACGCCCGTCTTCCAGTCCTGGCCCCGCGGGACCCTCGGCCAGGCCGGGATGCCCACGGACGACGGTTTCACCGCCTCCCAGACGTCGATGTACGGATGGCCCACCACCAGCACGTGCGGGTCGGTGACCGACGCGGCGAGGCGGGACTCCTTCGAGCCCTCGACGAAGTGGTCCACCAGGACACCGAGCCGGGCGTCCGGGCCGGGGGCGAAGTCGGCGACGATCGCGGGAAGGTCGTCGATGCCCTCCAGGTATTCCACGACCACACCCTCGATGCGCAGGTCGTCGCCCCACACGCGTTCCACCAGCTCCGCGTCGTGCCGCCCTTCCACATAGATGCGGCCCGCACGGGCGACCCTGGCCCGCGCGCCGGGCACGGCGAGGGAGCCGGAGGCCGTACGGGCCGGACGGCTCGGGGCCGTGGGCGCCGGGCGGACCAGGGTGACCACCTGGCCCTCCAGCAGGAAGCCGCGCGGCTCGAGCGGGAAGACCCGGTGCTTGCCGAAGCGGTCCTCGAGGGTGACCGTCCCCGCCTCGCAGCGGATCACCGCGCCGCAGAAGCCCGTCGACACCTCCTCGACGACCAGGTCGGGGTCCGCGGGGATCTCGGGGGCCGGCTTCGACCGCTTCCACGGCGGTGTGAGATCAGGGCTGTAACTGCGCATTCGCACGACGATACGTCCGGCTGCCCTACGACACGCCGAAACGCGCGGCCAGCGACGCCCGTTGGGCACGCACGAACGCCGCGTCCACCGCCGCCCCGTGCCCCGGCACGTACAGCGCGTCCTCGCCGCCGAGCGAGAGCAGCCGGTCGAGGGCCGCGGGCCAGCGGGACGGTAGGGCGTCCGGACCGGCCTGCGGCTCACCGGACTCCTCCACCAGGTCGCCGCAGAAGACGACTTCCGGCTCGCCTGGCACCAGCAGCGCGAGGTCGTGGCCGGAGTGGCCGGGGCCGACGTTGGCCAGCAGTACCTGGCGGCCGCCCAGCTCCAGCGTCCACTCGCCGCACACGCTGTGCTGCGGGGCCACCAGCAGGTCCGCGGCCTGCGCCGCGTCGTCCGGCGCGACCCCGTGCCGCACCGCGTCGGCGCCGATCACGTCCCGCTCACGCCGCAGGAGCGTGTCCATGCCCACGGCGCCGTAGACCTCCGCACCCGCGAAGGCCGCTGTGCCCAGCACATGGTCGAAATGGGGATGGCTCAGTGCGATGTGCGTCACCCGCCGGACCCGCCGGCCGGCGAGCAGGGCCTGCGCCTGGGCCCGTACCTCGGCGCCCTCGCGGACCGTGGAGCCGGTGTCGAAGAGCAGCACGGCGTCCTCGCCGACGACCAGACCGACGGTCGCGTCCCAGCCGGGCATACGGCGACGGCCGACTCCGTCGGCCAGCCGTTCCCAGCCGAGGTCTTCCCAACTGACGTCCATGCGGCGACGCTATCGGCATCACATTCGCATCGACCTCGGCGGGCCCCCGGCACAGCGTGTCCGACCGCACGGTCGGCCACCCTTCTACCCGCGTACCCGGCGGCCGTACACTGGCCGGGGGAATGCTGGCACTCGGGCGCGCCGAGTGCCAAGCCACACACGAGGAACCACAGCTGGAGGTGCGCACGAATGCTCAGCGAACGCAGGCTCGAGGTGCTGCGCGCCATCGTCCAGGACTATGTCGGCACCGAGGAGCCCGTCGGCTCCAAGGCCCTCACCGAGCGGCATCAGCTCGGCGTCTCCCCGGCCACCGTCCGCAACGACATGGCCGTGCTGGAGGAGGAGGGGTTCATCGCCCAGCCTCACACGAGCGCCGGCCGGATTCCCACGGACAAGGGCTACCGGCTGTTCGTCGACCGGCTGGCGGGCGTGAAGCCGCTGTCGTCGCCCGAGCGCCGCGCCATCCAGAACTTCCTGGACGGGGCGGTCGACCTCGACGACGTGGTGGGCCGCACGGTGCGCCTGCTGGCGCAGCTGACCCGGCAGGTCGCCGTCGTCCAGTACCCGTCGCTGACCCGGTCCACGGTCCGGCATGTGGAACTCCTCTCCCTCGCGCCCGCCCGACTGATGCTCGTGCTGATCACGGACACCGGCCGGGTCGAGCAGCGCATGATCGACTGCCCCGCGCCGTTCGGCGACACCTCGCTCGCGGACCTGCGGGCCCGGCTCAACAGCCGGGTCGTGGGACGCCGCTTCGCGGATGTGCCGCAACTGGTGCAGGACCTTCCCGAGTCGTTCGAGCACGAGGACCGCGGCACCGTCTCCGCGGTGCTCTCCACACTGCTCGAAACCCTGGTCGAAGAGACCGAGGAGCGGCTCGTGATCGGCGGCACCGCCAATCTGACCCGTTTCGCGCACGACTTCCCGCTGACCATCAGGCCGGTGCTGGAGGCGCTGGAGGAGCATGTGGTGCTTCTCAAGCTGCTCGGAGAGGCGAAGGAATCGGGCGGCATGGGCATGACCGTACGGATCGGTCATGAGAACGCCCACGAAGGACTCAACTCCACGTCCGTGGTCGCCGTCGGCTACGGTTCGGGCGACGAGGCAGTTGCCAAACTCGGCGTGGTCGGACCGACCCGCATGGACTACCCCGGAACGATGGGAGCGGTACGCGCAGTGGCACGTTACGTCGGACAGATCCTGGCGGAGTCGTAAGTGGCCACGGACTACTACGCCGTACTCGGCGTACGCCGCGACGCATCGCAGGACGAGATCAAGAAGGCCTTCCGCCGCCTCGCGCGCGAACTCCACCCGGATGTGAACCCGGATCCGAAGACGCAGGAGCGCTTCAAGGAGATCAACGCCGCGTACGAGGTGCTCTCGGACCCGCAGAAGAAGCAGGTCTACGACCTCGGCGGAGACCCGCTCTCGCAGGCCGGAGGCGGCGGCGCGGGCGGCTTCGGCGCGGGTGGCTTCGGAAACTTCTCCGACATCATGGACGCGTTCTTCGGTACCGCCTCGCAGCGCGGGCCCCGCTCGCGCACGCGGCGCGGCCAGGACGCGATGATCCGTCTGGAGATCGACCTCACCGAGGCCGCCTTCGGCACGACCAAGGACATCCAGGTCGACACGGCCGTCGTCTGCACCACCTGCTCGGGTGAGGGCGCGGCGCCGGGGACCTCGGCGCAGACCTGTGACATGTGCCGCGGCCGTGGCGAGGTCTCGCAGGTGACGCGGTCGTTCCTCGGCCAGGTCATGACCTCGCGGCCGTGTCCGCAGTGCCAGGGCTTCGGAACGGTCGTGCCCACCCCGTGCCCGGAGTGCGCCGGTGACGGCCGCATCCGCTCGCGGCGGACGCTGACCGTGAAGATCCCGGCCGGTGTCGACAACGGCACGCGCATCCAGCTCGCCGGCGAGGGCGAGGTCGGCCCCGGCGGCGGCCCCGCGGGGGATCTCTACGTCGAGATCCACGAGGTCGCGCACCCCGTCTTCCAGCGGCGCGGCGACGATCTGCACTGCACGGTGACGATCCCCATGACGGCGGCGGCGCTGGGCACGAAGTGCCCGCTGGAGACGCTCGACGGCATCGAGGAGGTCGACATCCGGCCGGGCACCCAGTCGGGGCAGTCGATCCCGCTGCACGGGCGCGGCATCACGCACCTGCGCGGTGGCGGGCGCGGCGACCTGATCGTGCACGTGGAGGTGACGACGCCGACGAAGCTGGATCCGGAGCAGGAGCGGCTGCTGCGGGACCTGGCGAAGCTGCGCGGCGAGGAGCGGCCGACGGGCCAGTTCCAGCCGGGGCAGCAGGGGCTGTTCTCGCGTCTGAAGGACGCGTTCAACGGGCGTTAGCCCGCGGCGCGACCCTCCCCACCCCGCCCCTTCCCGATACCGGGGCAAGCCCCGGACCCGTACCGCGCTCCGCGCGGTGTCCTCAATCGCCGGACGGGCTCCTTCGGAGCCCCGCAGGCGTTTGAGGCGCGGGGGTTCGGTGGGGGTGGGGAACAGCCGCGCTGCGGCCGCGCTCGCGCCCGCAGCGCCCCCGGAACGGGGATTCGGCCGCCCGGGCGGGACGTGGCACGATGCCTGCATGTCCTCCCCGCTGACCGATCTCTGCCGTCATCCGATCGTGCAGGCTCCCATGGCCGGCGGCGCTTCCTGCCCGCAGCTGGTCGCGGCCGTCTCGGAGACCGGTGGGCTCGGATTCCTCGCCGCCGGGTACAAGACGGCGGACGGGATGTACCAGGAGGTCAAACAGGTGCGCGGGCTCACCGCCCGCCCCTTCGGCGTCAATCTCTTCATGCCGCAGCCCGGCACCGCCGACCCCGCCGCCGTCGGTGTCTACCGGGATCAGCTGGCCGGTGAGTCCGGGTGGTACGAGACGCCGCTGGGTGATGCCGCCTTGGGACGCGACGACGGCTACGACGCGAAGCTCGCCATCCTGCTCGACGATCCGGTCCCCGTCGTCTCGTTCACCTTCGGCTGTCCCGAGCGCAGCGTGCTCGAGTCCTTCACCAAGGCGGGCACCTTCACGATCGTGACCGTCACCACGCCCGAGGAAGCACAGTCCGCGCAGTGGGCCGGTGCCGACGCCGTGTGTGTGCAGGGCATCGAGGCGGGCGGGCACCAGGGAACACACCGGGACGACCCCGCGACCGACGGAGCAGGTCTGGGGCTGCTCGCGCTGCTCCAACTGGTCAGGGAAACCGTGCAGTTGCCCGTGATCGCGGCCGGGGGTCTGATGCGGGGCAGCCAGATCGCCGCCGTCCTGGCGGCGGGAGCGAGCGCCGCGCAGCTCGGCACCGCGTTCCTGGTGTGCCCGGAGTCGGCGGCACACGTGCTGCACAAGCGGGCGCTGACCGATCCGCTGTTCGCGCGGACCGAACTCACCCGCGCCTTCTCCGGGCGGCCCGCGCGGGGACTGGTCAACCGATTCATGCGGGAGCACGGGCCGTACGCTCCCGCCGCATATCCCGAGGTGCATCACATGACGAGTCCGCTGCGCAAGGCTGCGGCCAAGGCGGGCGACGCCCAGGGCATGGCGCTCTGGGCCGGGCAGGGGCACCGGCTGGTCCGCGAGATGCCCGCCGCCCAGCTGGTGGGGGTGCTGGCGGCGGAAACCGACTCGGCGCGGGCCGCGTTCGCGCTCGGCGGCGGTGTGTGATGACCGCACCCGTTTTCCTCGTCGAGTCGCTCGTCGGCGTCGCTCCCGGCGGGGCCGTCACCCTGGACGGCCCCGAGGGCCGGCACGCCGTGTCCGTACGCAGGCTCCAGCAGGGTGAGGAGATCGTCCTCACCGACGGCCGGGGCCGCGGGGCCGCAGGCGCCGTCGTGTCGACGGAAGGCAAGGACCGTCTTGTCGTCGAGGTGCGCGAATGCCGTGAGGAGCCGGAGCCCTCCCCCCGCATCACGGTCGTACAGGCGCTCCCGAAGGGCGACCGCGGTGAACTCGCCGTCGAGACCATGACCGAGACCGGTGTCGACGCGGTCGTCCCGTGGTCCGCGGCGCGCTGCATCACACAGTGGAAGGGCGAACGCGGGGTCAAGTCGCTGGCCAAGTGGCGGGCGACGGCCCGTGAGGCGGGCAAGCAGTCGCGCCGGCTCCGCTTCCCCGAGGTCGCGGAGACGTCGACGACCAAGCAGGTGGCGGCACTTCTGGCGGCGGCCGACTTCACGGCAGTGCTCCACGAGGAGGGCGCACAGCCGCTGGCGACGGCCGAGTTGCCGACCGCGGGGTCCATCGTGCTGGTCGTCGGACCGGAGGGCGGTGTGTCGCCGGAGGAACTGGCCGTGTTCGCCGAGGCGGGCGCCAAGCCGTACCGGCTGGGCCGCAGCGTGCTGCGTACCTCCACGGCCGGTACGGCGGCGACGGCACTGCTGCTGGGGCGCACCGGCCGCTGGTCCTGAATGCGGAGCCCGGGGCGCGGTTCACCTCCGGGGCGCTTTGCGCGTGTGCCGACGGTCGATCGTGCTCGACTGCTCGTTCCTCGCGGCCTCCGCGCTCCCCTGCCTTCGGCAGGAGGCGCCCCCACTCCCTTTCGCTGTACCGTCAGCGGGCTTTGGCCGGGTGCCCCTTCGGCTCACCCGCCGCGCCGCCCAGTGGTGTGAACTGGCGTCAACCCGTCTTCTCCCACGGGGGAGCCGGTGGCACTCTGCCACCATGACGGCGTCAAGACGCACACCGGTTCTGCTCACCGCCTGCGCGGTGGCGGTTCTCGGCGTCACCGCATGCGAGCCGGCGGCCGGCGGGCTCAATTCCGCCGCGGTCGCCATCACCACGGACCGGACCGCGACCAGCACTCTGGAGCGGCTCACGTTCGACGTGGCCTGGTTCAGCTGCACCGGGAAGGCCGACGCGTCGCCCGTGCCCGCGGCCTCCGGCACCCCCGCCCCGCCCCGAAGCGTCACCGTGGACTGCCGCGGAGAGACCGGATCCGGCCAGGTCATCACCCTCACCGGCAAGGTGACTGAGGAGCGCGCCGGCACGTGCGTCCGAGGTGACATGACCGCCAGGGTCGACAAGAAGGTCGTCTTCCGGGCGACCATGCTCGGCACCTGCGACACCGCCGCCCCGGGCAGCGCCACGCCCCGGACGGGACAGCCCCGGCCGACCGTCACCGTGACCGTCACGGAGACGGTGACCGCCGTTCCGGCCAAGTGATCCAAAACCCTCCCGCAGCTGCTCCCACCTGCCTAGGGTGACGGTGTGACGCACCCTGCCTACCTCAGGTATCCGCATCTGCACGGCGAGTTGATCGCCTTCACCGCCGAGGACGACGTCTGGGTCGCGCCGCTCGACGGCGGCCGGGCTTGGCGCGTGAGCGCCGACAACATGCCCGTGAACCATCCCAGGATCTCGCCCGACGGCACGCACATCGCCTGGTCGTCGTACCGCGACGGCGCCCCCGAGGTCCACCTCGCGCCCGTCGACGGCGGCCCCTCGGACCGGCTCACCCACTGGGGCAGCAACAGAACCTCGGTACGGGGCTGGACCCCGGACGGCCGGGTGCTGGCGCTCACCACCCACGGTCAGGCGTCGCTGCGCCGCACCTGGGCACACGCGGTGCCGCTCGACGGCGGCCCCTCCGAGATCCTCCCGTACGGACCGGTCGGCGGCGTCGCGTACGGCGGCCCGCACACGCTGCTGCTGTCGGCCACCATGGGCCGCGAGGCCGCCGCCTGGAAGCGCTACCGCGGCGGCACGGCGGGCAAGTTGTGGATCGACCGGGGCGACGACGGGGAATTCGTCCGTCTCCACGAGGACGTCGACGGGAACATCGAGTACCCGCTGTGGGTGGGCGGCCGCGTCGCGTTCCTCTCCGACCACGAGGGCATCGGCGCCCTGTACTCCTCCCTGCCCGACGGCTCGGACCTGCGCCGCCACACCGGCGCCGAGGGCTTCTACGCACGCCACGCCGCCACCGACGGCACCCGCGTCGCCTACGCCAGTGCGGGCGAACTGTGGATCGTCGACGACCTGGACGGCGCCGAGCCGCGCCGCCTCGACATCCGGCTCGGCGGGCAGCGCACCGACCTGCAGCCCCGGCCCGTGGACGCCGACCACTACTTCGGCGCGGCTGCCCCCGATCACACCGGCCGGGGCAGCGCCGTGGAGATCCGGGGCGGCATCCACTGGGTCACCCACCGCGAAGGGCCGGCGCGTTCGCTCGCCGTCGAATCGGGCGTACGAGCCAGGCTGCCGCGCACCTTCCGTGTCGACGGCGAACACCACGTCGTGTGGGTGACCGACGCAGAGGGCGACGACGCCCTGGAGTTCGCACCCGCCACCGGTACCGCGGCCGGCGCCACCCCGCGCCGGCTGGCCGCGGGCCGGCTCGGTCGAATCCTGAGCCTGGCCGTCGCCCCCGACGGCAGCCGGGCCGCCGTCGCCTCGCACGACGGCCGGGTGCTGCTCGTCGAACGCGAGACGGGCGAAGTGCGCGAGGTCGACCGCAGCGAGGACGGTGACGCCGACGGGCTCGTCTTCTCGCCCGACTCGGCCTGGCTCGCATGGTCGCACCCCGGCCCCAATCCGCTGCGGCAGATCAAGATCGCCAACACCGGTGATCTGACCGTCTCCGAGGCCACGCCGCTGCGGTTCGCCGACTTCCAGCCCGCCTTCACCCTCGACGGCAAGCACCTCGCGTTCCTGTCCGAGCGGGCCTTCGACCCCGTCTACGACGCGCACGTCTTCGACCTGGCCTTCGTCGGCGGCTGCCGGCCGCATCTGATCACGCTGGCCGCGACCACGCCCTCGCCGTTCGGGCCGCAGCGGCACGGCCGGGCCTTCGACGCCGACAAGGACGGCTCCTCGGAGCAGGAGGAGGGCGCGGCACCCGTCACCCGTATCGACCTCGACGGGCTCGCGGACCGCATAGTGCCGTTCCCCGTCGAGGCCGCCAGCTATTCGGGTCTGCGTGCCGCCAAGGACGGCCTGCTGTGGCTGCGCCACCCGCTGCGCGGCGTCCTCGGCGCGGGCCGCGCCACGCCCGAGGACCCGGGGCCCAAAACCACCCTGGAGCGGTACGACCTCGGGCAGCAGCGGGTCGAGGAACTCTCCTCGGACGCCTCCTACTTCCGCGTCACCGGGGACGGCAAGCGGATCCTGCTGTGCACCGGCGGCAAACTCAAGGTGGTCCCAAGCGACGTCTCGCACGACGACAACGACAACGACGGCGGCGCGAGCGTCACCGTCGACCTGTCCCGGGTGCGCGCCGGCGTCGAACCGGCCGCCGAGTGGCGGCAGATGTATGCCGAGGCCGGCCGGCTGATGCGCGACCACTTCTGGCGTCCGGACCTGGGCGGCGTCGACTGGGACGGAGTCCTCGAGCGCTACCGGCCCGTCCTCGACCGGGTCGCCACCCATGACGACCTGGTGGACCTGCTGTGGGAGGTCCAGGGCGAGCTGGGGACCTCGCACGCGTACGTCATGCCGTACGGCGGCCACGGCGACGCCTCCACCCGGCAGGGGCTGCTGGGCGCCGACATCTCCCGTACCGACGACGGCGCTTGGCGTATCGATCGCATCCTGCCGTCCGAGACCTCCGACCCGAACGCGCATTCGCCGCTCGCCGCACCCGGTGTCGCCCTGCGCGCCGGCGACACGCTCCTCGCCGTGGACGGGCGGCCCGTCGACCCGGTCAGGGGCCCGGGGCCGATGCTCGTCGGTGCGGCCGGCAAACCCGTCGAACTGACCGTGTCCCCGGTGGGCGGTGGCGATCCGCGGTACGCGGTCGTCGTCCCCCTCGCCGACGAGGAACCGCTGCGCTACCACGCGTGGGTCGCCGACCGCCGCGCCTACGTCCACGAGCAGTCCGGCGGCCGCCTCGGCTATCTGCACGTGCCCGACATGCAGGCTCCCGGCTGGGCCCAGATCCACCGCGACCTGCGGGTCGAGGTGGCTCGGGAAGGGCTGGTCGTGGACGTACGGGAGAACCGCGGCGGCCACACGTCGCAGCTCGTCATCGAGAAACTGGCCAGGCGGATCGTCGGCTGGGACCTGCCGCGAGGCATGCGGCCGTACAGCTACCCCCTCGACGCGCCGCGCGGCCCGGTCGTCGCCGTCGCCAACGAGTTCTCCGGCTCCGACGGCGACATCGTCAACGCGGCCATCAAGGCGCTCGGTATCGGACCCGTCGTCGGCACACGCACGTGGGGCGGCGTCGTGGGCATCGACAGCCGCTATTCGCTTGTCGACGGGACGCTGGTCACCCAGCCGAAGTACGCGTTCTGGCTGGAGGGTTACGGCTGGGACGTGGAGAACCGGGGCGTCGATCCGGACGTCGAGGTCGTCACCGCGCCCCAGGACCACGCCGCGGGTCGTGACCCGCAGCTGGACGAGGCGATCCGTATGGCGCTGGAGTCCCTGGCCCGGACGCCGGCGAAGCAACCGCCGACGCTTCCCTAGCGGGCGTTTCCGGAAGCGGCCCGGCCCACCAGGGCCGGGCTCCGCGCCCGGAAGGGGCACGCCGCCGATACGATGCGCGTGGAAGTCGTCGGAGCGCGAGGAGGACCCGGGAATGGCCGGAGAACCGCAGGCGGACTGCCTGTTCTGCAAGATCGTCGCCGGGGAGGTGCCCGCCACCGTCGTGCGTGAGACGGAGACCACCGTCGCCTTCCGCGACATCAATCCCCAGGCTCCCAGTCACGTCCTCGTCATCCCCAAGGCGCACTACGCGGACGCGGCCGACCTCGCCGCAGGCGCCCCGCAGCTCGCCGCCGACGTGCTGAGGGAGGCCGGGCAGATCGCCGCCGACGAGAAGGTGGTCGAGAGCGGGTACCGCGTCGTCTTCAACACGGGAGCCGGCGCGGGGCAGACGGTGTTCCACGCGCACGCGCACGTGCTCGGAGGCCGCGGCCTCCAATGGCCCCCGGGATAGCCCGCCTTGTCCGTACGGGAACTCGTGGTGCTGGGCACCGCCAGCCAGGTACCGACCCGGCACCGCAATCACAACGGCTATCTGCTCCGCTGGGACGGCGAGGGGCTGCTCTTCGACCCCGGCGAGGGTACGCAGCGCCAGATGCTCCGCGCCGGCGTGTCCGCGCACGACATCAACCGGATCTGCGTCACCCACTTCCACGGTGATCATTCGCTCGGTGTCGCCGGGGTGATCCAGCGGATCAACCTCGACCAGGTCCCGCATCCGGTCTCCGCGCACTATCCGAAGAGCGGGCAGCGCTTCTTCGACCGGCTGCGGTACGCGACGGCGTACCGCGAGACGGTGAAACTGGTCGAGGCCCCGGTGCCGGCCGCCGCCGACGGCGTCGTCGCGCGGACCGGCGCGTACACCCTGTATGCGCACAGGCTCTCGCATCCTGTCGAGTCGTTCGGCTACCGCCTCGTCGAGCCGGACGGCCGGCGGATGCTGCCCAAGGAGCTGGCGGCGCACGGCATCAAGGGTCCGGACGTGGGGCGGATCCAGCGGGAGGGCACGCTCGGCGGGGTGTCCCTGGACGACGTGAGCGAGGTCCGCAGGGGTCAGCGTTTCGCCTTCGTGATGGACACCCGGCTCTGCGAGGGCGTCCATGTGCTCGCGGAGGGCTGCGACATGCTGGTCATCGAGTCGACGTTCCTCGACGAGGACGGCCGACTGGCGTCGGAACACGGACATCTGACGGCGGGCCAGGCGGGCGGCGTGGCCCGGGACGCGGGCGTACGCCACCTCGTCCTCACGCACTTCTCCCAGCGCTACACCGACGCCGCCACGGACTTCGAGCGGCAGGCCAGGGCTGCGGGATTCGACGGCGAGCTGACCGTCGCCAGGGACCTGTGGCGCATCCCCGTGCCCAAACGGTCCTGAGGCCGCCGCGGCCTAGGATGTGATCATGCCCCTCCCCAAAGCCGAACTGCACCTTCATATCGAAGGCACCCTCGAGCCCGAGCTCGCCTTCGCGCTCGCCGCGCGCAACGGTGTCACGCTGCCCTTCGCGGACACCGAAGAGCTGCGCCGGGCCTATCTGTTCAAGGATCTCCAGTCGTTCCTCGACCTGTACTACGGGCTGATGGCGGTGCTGCGCACGGAGGACGACTTCGCGGATCTGGCCGACGCGTACCTGGAGCGGGCCGCCGCGCAGGGCGTACGGCATGCGGAGATCTTCTTCGACCCGCAGGCGCACACCGCCAGGGGCGTGTCGATGGGCACGGTCGTGGAGGGGCTCGGCCGCGCGCTCGACCGGGCAGAGGAGCGGCACGGCGTCTCCACCCGGCTGATCATGTGCTTCCTGCGCGACGAGTCCGCACAGTCGGCGCTCGCGACGCTGGAGGCGGCGAAGCCGTATCTGAACCGGATCACCGGCGTGGGGCTCGACTCCGCGGAGGTGGGCCATCCGCCCTCCAAGTTCCGCGCGGTGTTCGAGGCGGCGGCCGCGCTCGGCCTGCGCAGGGTGGCGCACGCGGGCGAGGAGGGGCCGCCCGCCTACATCGTGGAGGCGCTCGAGGTCCTCGGCGTCGAGCGCGTCGACCACGGGCTGCGCTGCATGGAGGACGCGGGCCTGGTCGCGCGGCTGGTACGTGAGCGGATCCCGCTCACGCTGTGCCCGCTGTCCAACGTAAGGCTGCGCGCGGTCGACGTGCTGGAGGACCATCCCCTGGCGCGGATGATGGACGCCGGGCTGATGTGCACGGTCAACTCGGACGACCCGGCGTACTTCGGCGGCTATGTGGGGGACACGTTCCACGCGGTGCACGAGGCGCTGGGGCTGGGGGACGAGCAACTGCGCGAGCTGGCCCGGAACTCGATCCTGGCGTCGTTCCTGGACGACGACGAGGAGCGGCGGGCGCGCCTGCTGGCCGAGGTGGAGGCGTACGAGTTCGAGCACGCCGGCTAGGCCCGGACAGGACCTGGCGCCGTCCGCCCGGACAGGGCCGGCAAGGGGGTCAGGACGGGACGCGGTCCGGACCGGCCCCCTGCCGGCCGGTCCGGACCCGCTCGCGGGGGGCTCAGCGGGCGGCCGGGCCCGTCCAGCCGGCCGGGACGTGGGCGATGCGGACCCGCTGGGGGTGGTCTCCGACGGAGACGGTGGCGACCTTCCTGCCGGTGGCGAAGTCGATCGCGGTGACGGCGTCGGAGCCGCTCTCGGAGATGACGCAGGCCTTGCCGTCGCCGCTGACCGTCGCCCAGTAGGGCTTGGAGGCGGTCACCAGCGGCCCCTCCCGCAGGGTCGCGCGGTCGACGACGGTGGCGTAGTCGTCCATGGTTCCGGCGATGCAGAGCTTGTCGCCCGCGGGGCTCATGGACATGCCGTGGTGGCGGGAGTCGTTGACCCAGGTGGTGCGGTCCTCGCTGGTCGCGGGGTTCTTCGGGAGCGTCTTGGCCCTGGTGATCTTGTCCGTCGCCACGTCGTACTCGAGGAAGCCGTTGAAGAACGACACCTGGAAGTAGAGCTTCGACTCGTCCGGGCCGAAGGCGACGGGCCGGACCGAGTCGGAGAGGTCCTCGCGGCCGAAGGCGTCGAGCCGTTCGCGCATGTCGATGACCTTGACCTGCTCGAAGGTCCGCGCGTCGACGACGGTGATACGGCGGTCGCCCTTGGTCCAGTCGAGCCAGGGGGCGTCGAGCGCGGTGTTGACCTCACCGATCGACATGTTCCACAGATACCTGCCGCCGTCGGTGAAGACGTTCTCGTGCGGCTTGTCCCCGGTCGTGAACGACCCCACCTGCTCGCCGGTCTCGATGTCGAGGACATGCACGGTGTTGGAGGTCGAGGCGGAGACGGCGACGCGCTTGCCGTCGGGGGAGACGGCCATGTGGTCGGAGCGGAAGCCGGAGACGGGGAAGCGCCAGTTGATCTTTCCGGTGGCGAGGTCGATGGAGACGACGTCGGCGAAGCTGGGCCGGGAGACCACCATGGCGGAGCCGTCGGGCGTGGAGTACATGTCGTCGACGAACTGGTCGTGGCCTTCTCCCGGGCCCTGGCGGATGCCGAGGAAGAACGCCAGTTTGACGGGGTTGAGGTAGATCTCGGTGAGCCGCTGCTCCTTGTCGGGTATGACGTTGACCCGCCCGATCTTCGCGAAGTCGCCCCGGGCCTCGATGACATCGGCGGTGCCGTCCCAGTTGTTGCCGACGAACATCACCTCCCGCAGGCCGTCTGCGGCCCGGGCGTCGGCGTCCTGTGCCGCGGACGCCGGGGCCGCGGGGGGCGCCGCGGTTGCTGTCACCGAACCGGTCGCGGCGAGGGCCACGGCGGCGACGACCGCACCCAGGGCCCGCCTGGTGCTGGACAGAGACATCGTCGTTCCTTCCACAAGGGCGTCCCGACAAGGGCGCAGTCTGAAAACGGGTCCGTTCAGATTGGGCTACTGGAAAGTAACGAGGAGGAGCGGGCTTCACAAGACTCCGGACGCGTGAAAATGAGTCAGCGATCGACGAGGGAGGCACCAGTGGGCGGCAGGCTCAGACAGCCGACGGGCCGTTACGGGGGCCGGTCGGCCGGGGAGCGGCAGGCCGAGCGGCGCCGGCGGTTCCTCGACGCCGGTCTGCGTCTCTTCGGTGACACCCCGGGCTACCGCGCGACGACCGTCGCGGCGCTGTGCGACGCGGCCGGGCTCTCCACCCGGCAGTTCTACGAGGAGTTCCGGACGCTCGAGGACGTGCTGGCCGCGCTGCATCTCCAGGTCAACGACTGGGCCGAGGAGGCGGCGCTCGCCGCGCTCGCGGAGGCGGCCGACCTGCCGGTGGCGGAGCGGGCGACGGCGGTCTTTCGCGCGTACGCGGGCAACGTGACGGGTGATCCGCGGCGCATCAGGATCACGTTCATCGAGATCATCGGCGTCAGCCCGCAGATGGAGCGTCAGCGGCTCACCCGGCGCGCCCGCTGGGTGAACTTCATATGTGCGCAGGCCGAGGACGCCGTGGCGCGGGGAGAGGCGGAGCCGCGCGACTACCGCGTCGCGGCGGCGGCGTTCATCGGCAGCGTCAACGGACTGCTCCACGACTGGACGGTCGGGTGGGTGGACGCGACGCTCGACGAGCTCGTGGACGAGCTGGTCCGGATGCTGCTGGGCATCCTCCGACCGGTCACGCCGTAGGGCCTCTCGAGCCGCCGCGGCAGGGCAGGCGTTCAGCTCTTCGGGTGCCGCGTTCAGCCCCTTGGACGGCCCGCTCCGTCACCAGCGGGGCACGGCGGGGGTGACCCACCCCGGTTCGGCGACGCGCATCGCCGCCGCGTCGTCGCGTTCGCGCATCGTGCCGTCGTCGTCCAGCCACCGCCGGTGCAGCCGGGCCAGCCTGTCGCGGTCCAGGTCGACACCGAGGCCGGGCCGGTCGCTCACCGTCAGTCGTCCGTCCCGGAAGGAGAGCCGCTCGGTGATCACGTCCTCCGTCTGCCACGGGTAGTGGCTGTCGCAGGCGTGGTCCAGGTTCGGGACGACGGCCGCGACGTGCGTCATCGCGGCGAGGCTGATGCCCAGATGCGTGTTGGAGTGCATGGAGAGCCCCACGCCGAAGGTCCGGCACACCGCCGCCAGTTCCCGGGTCGCCAGCAGTCCGCCCCAGTAGTGGTGGTCGGACAGGACGACCTGCACCGCCCCGCGCGAGAAGGCCTCCGGGATCTCCGCGAACGTGGTCACGCACATGTTCGTCGCGAGCGGTACGTCCGCACCCGCCGCCACCTCCGCCATACGGGCCGTCCCGCTCGCCGGGTCCTCCAGATACTGCAGTACGCCCGCCAGCTCCTCTGCGACCTTCAGCGACGTCGCCACCGACCAGGCGCCGTTGGGGTCGAGCCGCAGATGGTTCCCGGGAAACTCGTCGGCCAGCGCCCGGATCGCCGCGATCTCCTGCTCCGGCTCGAAGACGCCGCCCTTGAGCTTGAACGAGGTGAAGCCGTACTCGTCGGCGAAGCGCCTCGCCTGCGCGACGATGCCGGGCGGGTCGATCGCGGCGCCCCAGTCGTCCGGCTCGCCGGCGCCCCCGGGGTGCCGGGCCCAGCGGTAGAAGAGGTACGCGCTGTACTCGACGGTGTCGCGGAGCTTGCCGCCGAGCAGCGCGTGCACGGGGAGCCCGAGGGACTTGCCCAGTGCGTCGAGGCAGGCCACCTCGAAGGCGGAGACCACGGAGAGCCGCAGCTTGTCCGCGGTCTGCACGCCGCGCAGCCCGCCGGCGTCGACGGCACCGGCGCCCGTCGCCGCCGGCGAGTCACCGCACACGCGCTGCGCCAGCCGGTGCAGCGCGTTGACGTCGGAGACCGGGCGGCCGGGCAGTGCGTCGGCAAGGGGAGCCGCCAGATCGAGGTACTTGGTGTCCCCGTAGGTCTCGCCGACGCCGGTCACGCCGTCGGCGGTGACGATCTCGACGATCAGCCGCGGGGTGTAGGGCTGGTGCACTCCCTGGGTGTTCAGCAGCGGCGGGTCGGCGACCAGGATCGGGGTGAGCCGTACCTCGGAGATGGTCAGGTCCTGGCCCATGTGTCTCCCCACAGGAATCATGTACATGTATGAGAACAGAGATTAGGTAGGCGAACATCCACGCGTCAATGGTGTGGGAACTCCCTCCGCCCGCCCGGCGGTGTGCCCTTCGGGTCTCCGGGCGGGGCGCATGTGCTTCGGGCCGGGTGTCGGTGCCGTCGGGCAGACTGGCTTGAACTGCATCACGTACGGGAGCGCGCACGGTGACCACTCGCAGCGGAGAACAACTGCGGCACTCGACCTACCTCGACCCCCTCGCGGCCCTGCGGACGCCGGAGGACCCCGTCTGCGACGTCTACCTCACCGGCAGCGTCTTTCTCGACATCATCTTCACCGGCCTCGACTCCGCGCCCGTGCGCGGCACCGAGTCGTGGGCGCGCGGCATGGGATCCAGCCCCGGCGGCGTCGCCAACATGGCCACCGCCCTCGCCCGGCTCGGCCTGCACACCTCCCTCGCCGCCGCCTTCGGGGACGACCACTACGGCGAGTACTGCTGGGACGCCCTCGAACAGGGCGAGGGCATCGATCTGACCCTGTCCCGTACGGTCCCGGGCTGGCACTCCCCGGTCACCGTCTCCATGGCGTACGAGGGCGAGCGGACGATGGTGACGCACGGCCACGAAGCCCCGCCGCACGAGTCCGCTCCCGCCTGCCCGCCGCCCGCCCGCGCCGCGGTGGCGTCCCTCGTGCCAGGGACCCGCGCCGAGTGGATCGCCCAGGCCGCCCGCAAGAGCACGCGGATCTTCGCGGACGTCGGGTGGGACGACTCCGGCCGCTGGGACCCGGACGACCTGGCCGACCTGGAGCACTGCGAGGCGTTCCTGCCCAACGCGGCGGAGGCCATGCGCTACACCCGCACCGACTGCCCGCGGGCCGCCGCCCACGCCTTGGCGGACCGGGTCCCGCTCGCCGTCGTCACTCTGGGTGCGGAGGGCGCCTACGCCGTGGACGGCGCCACCGGCGAGAGCGCGGAGGTGCCCGCCATCTGTGTGGAGGCCCTGGATCCGACAGGCGCGGGGGACGTCTTCGTGGCCGGATTCGTCACCGGCACGCTGGCGGGGTGGCCGCTCGCCGACCGCCTGGCGTTCGCCGGGCTGACCGCCGCCCTGTCCGTGCAGGAGTTCGGCGGGTCGCTGTCCGCGCCGGGCTGGTCGGAGGTCGCCGCGTGGTGGCAGTCCGTCCAGTCCGCACCGGACCAGGACCCGGCCGCGCTGCGCCGCTACGGGTTCCTGGAGGGCTTGCTGCCCGCGCCGGCCAGGCCGTGGCCCCTGCGCCGGGCGGTGCCGACCATCGGTTTCGGCCGCTCGGTCTGAGGCGCCGGGACCCGCCGAGCGCCGGGGTCGGCGGAACGGCGCGGGCGCTGAGAAAAGCCTTCGGTCCTGTCAGTGGCACGTCGTACCCTGGGTGTTCCAGAGGTTGTCGAGCAGCGAGAACCCTGCAACGGGAGGTATGTGCAGGCCACAGAGCCGGCCCATGACTCAGACACCCATTGACCAGACACCGGCGCCGGACCAGGCACGAGCCCACTTCACCGTCCCCGCCAAGCATCCGATGGTGACGGTTCTCGGCTCGGGTGACGCCTTGCTGCGCGTGATCGAGAAGGCCTTCCCGGCGGCCGACATCCATGTCCGGGGCAATCAGGTCAGCGCGGTCGGCGATGCGCGGGAAGTCGCTCTGATCCAGCGCCTGTTCGACGAGATGATGCTCGTGCTCCGCACCGGGCAGCCGATGACGGAGGACGCAGTGGAACGCTCGATCGCCATGCTCAGGGCGGCCGAGGAAGGCTCTGGCGAGGCCGTGCCGGAAACCCCGGCAGAGGTCCTCACCCAGAACATCCTCTCCAGCCGCGGCCGCACCATCCGCCCCAAGACGCTCAACCAGAAGCGTTACGTCGACGCGATCGACAAGCACACGATCGTTTTCGGCATCGGCCCCGCCGGTACCGGCAAGACGTACCTCGCCATGGCGAAGGCGGTGCAGGCGCTCCAGTCCAAGCAGGTCAACCGCATCATCCTGACCCGCCCCGCCGTCGAGGCGGGTGAGCGCCTCGGCTTCCTGCCCGGCACGCTCTACGAGAAGATCGACCCGTATCTCCGGCCGCTGTACGACGCGCTGCACGACATGCTCGACCCCGATTCAATCCCGCGCCTGATGGCCGCGGGCACGATCGAGGTCGCGCCCCTCGCGTACATGCGAGGACGCACGCTCAACGACGCGTTCATCATCCTCGACGAGGCGCAGAACACGAGCCCCGAGCAGATGAAGATGTTCCTCACCCGGCTCGGCTTCGACTCGAAGATCGTGATCACCGGCGACGTCACCCAGGTCGACCTGCCCGGCGGCACGAAGAGTGGCCTGCGCCAGGTCCAGGACATCCTGGACGGCGTCCCGGACGTGCACTTCTCACGGCTCACGTCGCAGGATGTCGTCCGGCACAGGCTGGTCGGCCGTATCGTCGACGCGTACGAGAAGTACGACGGCCAAAACGGGAAGTAGCAAACGCGCACCATGTCGATCGACGTCAACAACGAGTCCGGAACCGAGGTCGACGAGCAGGCGATCCTCGACATCGCCCGCTACGCGCTCGCGCGGATGCGTATCCACCCGCTCTCCGAGCTCTCGGTGATCGTCGTGGACGCCGAAGCCATGGAGCAGTTGCACATCCAGTGGATGGACCTGCCCGGTCCGACCGATGTCATGTCCTTCCCGATGGACGAGCTCCGTCCTCCGGTGAAGGACGACGAGGAGCCCCCGCAGGGGCTCCTCGGTGACATCGTGCTCTGTCCCGAGGTGGCGAAGAAGCAGGGCGACGAGGCACCGACGCAGCACTCCATGGACGAGGAGCTCCAGCTCCTCACCGTCCACGGAGTGTTGCACCTGCTCGGGTACGACCACGAGGAGCCCGACGAGAAGGCCGAGATGTTCGGTCTGCAGGCCGCGATCGTCGACGGCTGGCGGACGGAGAAGGGCCTGACCGGTCCCTCGCCGGCGCCGACCGTCTCATGAGCGGCCAACTGATCGCGGGCGCCGTCGCGCTGGTCGTCGTCGCCTGGCTGGCAGCCTGCGCGGAGGCCGGCATCGCACGCGTGTCCAGCTTCCGCGCGGCCGAGGCCATACGGGCGGGGCGGCGCGGCGCCGACAAGCTCGAACAGGTTGCCGCCGACCCGACCCGCTATCTCAACGTCGCCCTGCTGGTGCGGGTCGCATGCGAGATGGCGGCCGGGGTGCTCGTCACCTACGGGTGCCTCGAGGAGTTCGACGAGACCTGGTCGGCGCTGCTCGTCGCCATCGCCGTGATGGTGCTGGTCAGTTACGTCGCCGTCGGCGTCTCCCCGCGCACCATCGGCCGCCAGCACCCCCTCAACACGGCCACCGCCTCCGCGTACGTGCTGCTGCCGCTGGCCCGCGTCATGGGCCCGATCCCGCAGCTGCTGATTCTCATCGGCAACGCGCTGACCCCCGGAAAGGGCTTCCGCAAGGGGCCGTTCGCGTCGGAGGCCGAGCTGCGCGCGATGGTCGACCTCGCCGAACAGGAGTCGCTGATCGAGGACGAGGAACGCCGTATGGTGCACTCCGTCTTCGAGCTCGGCGACACCCTCGTCCGCGAGGTGATGGTGCCGCGCACCGACCTCGTCTCCATCGAGCGCTACAAGACCGTCCGCCAGGCGCTGACGCTGGCGCTGCGCTCCGGCTTCTCCCGCATCCCCGTCACCGGGGAGAACGAGGACGACATCGTCGGCGTCGTGTACCTCAAGGACCTGGTCCGCAAGACCCACATCAACCGCGACGCAGAGGCCGACCTCGTCTCCACGGCGATGCGGCCCGCGGTGTTCGTGCCCGACACGAAGAACGCGGGCGACCTGCTGCGCGAGATGCAGCAGAAGCGCAACCACGTCGCCGTCGTCATCGACGAGTACGGCGGCACGGCCGGCATCGTCACGATCGAGGACATCCTGGAGGAGATCGTCGGTGAGATCACTGACGAGTACGACAGGGAACTGCCGCCGGTCGAGGAGCTGGGCGACGGCCGCTTCCGCGTCACCGCCCGCCTCGACATCGGCGACCTCGGCGACCTGTACGGCGTCGACGAACTCGACGACGAGGACGTGGAGACGGTCGGCGGCCTGCTGGCCAAGGCGCTGGGCCGCGTCCCGATCGCGGGCGCCGAAGCGGTCGTGGACCTGCCGGACGGCCGCGCGCTCCGACTGACCGCGGAGTCCCCCGCCGGCCGCCGCAACAAGATCGTCACGGTGCTGTCGGAACCGGTGAAGCAGGTGACGGAGGAGGAGCCGGCGGGATGAGCGGCACGAGCGGCACGCGAGCCATGACGGCGCGGGAACTGAGAGCCTTCTGCCTCGACTTCAACGAGGCGGTCGAGGAGTTCCCGTTCGGCCCCGAGACGTCGGTCTTCAAGGTTCTGGGCAAGATGTTCGCCCTCAGCGCGCTGGACGCCGCACCGCTGACGGTCAACCTCAAGTGCGATCCCGACCTCGCCGTGCAGCTCCGGGCGGAGCACGCGGCGGTCGTGCCCGGCTGGCACATGAACAAGCGGCACTGGAACACGGTGACGGTGGCCGAGCTCCCGGCGCGGCTGGTGCGGGAGTTGGTGGAGGACTCGTACGACCTGGTGGTGGCCGGCCTGCCGCGGGCGGACCGGCTGCGCCTGGACCGGCCGTGACGCGCGCTTCGGGGACGGAGCCCCGGTCAGGGGAAGAGGCGTGACGGGGGAAGCTCAACGTCGGCGTGGCCGCAGCGCCACCGCCAGCACCCCCGCCGCCCCGACCACAACCAGCGCGTCGATCGCCAGCACCACCCGTACCCCCTCCCAGAGCGACGACCGCGTCGTCGCCAGCACCCCCAGCAGAGGGATCCCGACCGTGAGGCCCACCTGCTGCGTCGTCGTGACGAGGCCCGTCGCCAGGCCCTGTTGCTCGTCGGGGACGCCGGACGTCACGGTGAGGCCGTACGAGATGATCGCCCCCAGATGGCACACGCTCGCCAGCGAGACGCCCACCGTGGCGAGCAGCGCGCCCGATTCCGTGCCGATGCCCAGGAGCGTCGCGACGAACAGGCCCTGACCGGCCAGGGAGTACACCAGCGTGCGGCGGGCGCCGAATCGGCCTATGACCTTCGGGACGAGGGTTCCGGCGGCCACGGACAGGGCGCCCTGCACTCCGAAGACCAGTCCGGTCCGGAAGGCCGAGAGGCTCAGCGTCTCCTGCAGGTACAGCGTGAGCACAAAAACGACCGTGCTCATCATCGAGAAGGTGACGAGACCGCCCAGATTGCCGAAGGCGACCGTTTGCCGGCGCAGCATCGGCAGGGACACCAGTGGCGCCGCGCTGCGTGTCTCGGCGACGACGAAGGCGGCCAGCAGCACCACGCCCACGGCGAGCGTGACGAGCACGTCCGCGCCGCCGAAGCCGCGGTCGGCGGCGGTGGACAAGGCGTAGATCACCGCGAGCAGCCCGCCCGTGACGGTGATCGCGCCGGGCACATCGAGTTTCGGCCGCTGCGGGGTGCGGGACTCGGGCAGCAGGCCCGGGGCGAGCGGCAGGACAATCAGGGTGAAGAGGGCCGGCAGGCCCATGGTCGAGCGCCAGCCGAGGGTGTCGGTCATGACGCCGCCCAGCACCATGCCGACGGTGAACCCGAGCGACATGAGCGTGCCGCTGATGCCCAGCGCCCGGTCGCGCTGCGGCCCTTCGGGGAAGGTGGTGGTGAGCAGGGACATGCCGGCGGGCACGATGACGGCCGCCCCGAGGCCCTGGAGCGCCCGGCCGGCGAGGAAGGACACCGGGTCCCACGCGCAGGTGGCGAGAAGCGAGGCCGCGCCGAAGACCGCGAGTCCGGTGAGGAACAGTCTGCGCCGCCCGTAGAGGTCCGCGATCCGGCCGAACAACAGCAGCAGGCCGCCGGCAGGCAGCGCGAAGGCGGTGACGGCCCACTGCAGGGCGGACCGGCTCAGCCCGAGGTCCCGGCCGAGGTCGGGCAGTGCCACGTTCAGCACGGAGAAGTCGAGCGCGACCATGAACTGCGCGGCGCACAGCACGAAGAGGACCAGCCGCAGGCGCCGGTCGAACCGGGGCGGGGCCGTCGCACCGGTGGCGCGGAGGGAGGTGTCGGTAGCCATGGTTGTCAGCGTGCGGAGGCCGGAACAACCGTGGGGAGCGGGAACTTATCCTGTTGGCCGCACCACCAGTTGAGGCGAACAGGGGGAGTACGTGGCCACGTCGGCCGAGCAGGACGCCTTGAAGGCGCACCGCCTGGGCGAGCTGCGCGAGTTCCTGATGAGCAGACGCGCCCGGATCACGCCGGCGGAGGCGGGGCTTCCGGACGGCGGCGCCCGTCGCCGTACGCCGGGGCTGCGCCGGGAGGAGGTCGCGGTCCTCGCCGGGGTCGGGGTCTCCTGGTACCAGTGGCTGGAACAGGGCCGGGACATCACCGTCTCGCCGCAGGTCCTGGACTCCGTGGGCCGGGTGCTGCGGCTCAGCAGCGCGGAACGACGGCATCTGTACGTGCTCGCCGGGCTCAACCCGCCCGCCCCGGAGGTGGATCCCGACGACCGGAACATGTGCGCGGGGCTGCGGCGGCTGATCGATGCGTGGATGCCGTTCCCGGCGCACATCATGGACGGCTACTGGAACACCGTCATGTACAACGAGGCGGCGGCGGCGGTGCTCGGTATGCGTCCCGATGTCGTGCAGAACTGTCTGATCGCGTACTTCACCGACCCCATCTACCGGTCGCGCAGCTCCGGTTGGGAGGAGATCGCACCACAGGTCGTCGCCCAGTTCCGGGCCGCGTGCTCCGAATGCCCAGACGACGAAGGTTTCCAGGCCGTCGTCGCCGAAGCGAAGGCGGCCAGCGGCAAGTTCGCTGAGCTGTGGGACCGGCGCGACATCGCGCCCGGCGGGCAGATCCGCAAGGAGATGACGCATCCGCTGGTGGGCCGGCTGGTCATCGAGTCCACCCAGCTGAGGATTCCGGCCCGCCCGGACCTGGTCATCGTCATGCACACCCCGGTGCCGGACGCGACGACGGACACAGCGGCGAAACTGGCGTGGCTGGCGAGCCCCGAGGGCCGGCGCGGCTCGATGTATCCCGTGGCGGGGTGATCACCGTGCCGATCTATGCTCAGGGCATGACGCAGAGCACCGACCTCGGCCCCGAGGACCGCAAGATCATCACGCTGGCGCGCAGCGCCCGGGCCCGCAACGGTGTGGCCGAAGGCGCCGCCGTACGCGACGAGACCGGCCGCACCTATGTCGCCGGGACCGTCGCCCTGGACTCGCTCAAGCTCAGCGCGCTGCGGACCGCGGTGGCCATGGCCGTCGCCAGCGGCGCCAAGTCGCTGGAGGCCGCCGCGGTCGTTTCCGACACCGATGCCCCCTCGGACGAGGACCGTGCGGCGGTACGGGATCTGGGCGGTGCCGCGACCCCGGTGCTGCTGGCGGGCCCGGACGGCGAACTGAAGGCCACGGTGACGGCGGGCTGAAGGCCACGGTCGCGGCGGTCTTGAAGGCCCGTCGTCACGGCAAAGGCCCGGTCAGGGCAGGCTGACGGGCCGTACGGGACGGCCCTGGCGGGGCCGAGTCCTCGTCCCGGACGCCTACCCGGACGCGCACCGCGCGGCGGCGCGTGACGGAGGGCCGTCGGCATCAGGGAGAATGGGCGCCATGAGCGCTCGTACCCAGTCTCCCGAAGCCCCCCACCGGGCCGGCTTCGCCTGCTTCGTCGGCCGCCCGAACGCGGGCAAGTCCACCCTCACGAACGCTCTGGTCGGCCAGAAGGTGGCGATCACCTCCACCCGGCCGCAGACGACCCGGCACACGGTGCGCGGCATCGTGCACCGCCCGGACGCCCAGCTGATCCTGGTGGACACC
Organism: Streptomyces sp. NPDC006283; assembly: GCF_040613325.1. Taxonomy (NCBI): domain Bacteria; kingdom Bacillati; phylum Actinomycetota; class Actinomycetes; order Kitasatosporales; family Streptomycetaceae; genus Streptomyces; species Streptomyces sp. NPDC006283. The sequence continues at coordinate 48,166 of NZ_JBEXRZ010000011.1, forward strand.
CCGGGGCTGCACAAGCCGCGCACGCTGCTCGGTGAGCGGCTCAACGACGTGGTGCGCACCACGTGGGCCGAGGTCGACGTGATCGGTTTCTGCCTGCCCGCGGACCAGAAGCTCGGCCCCGGTGACCGGTTCATCGCCAAGGAGCTGGCGGGGATCAAGAAGACGCCGAAGGTCGCGATCGTCACCAAGACGGACCTGGTCGACTCCAAGACGCTGGCCGAGCAGCTCATCGCGATCGACGCGCTGGGCAGGGAGCTGGGCATCGAGTGGGCGCAGATCGTGCCGGTCTCCGCCGTCGGCGACTCTCAGGTGCAGCTGGTCGCCGACCTGCTGGTGCCGATGCTTCCCGAGAGCCCTCCGCTCTATCCGGAGGGCGACCTCACGGACGAGCCGGAGCAGGTCATGGTCGCCGAGTTGATCCGCGAGGCGGCGCTGGAGGGCGTGCGGGACGAGCTGCCGCATTCGATCGCGGTGGTCGTCGAGGAGATGCTGCCGCGCGAGGACCGTCCGGCGGACCGTCCGCTGCTGGACATCCACGCCAACGTCTACATCGAGCGTCCCAGTCAGAAGGGCATCATCATCGGCCCGAAGGGCAAGCGACTGAAGGAGGTCGGCACGAAGTCGCGCAAGCACATCGAGGCGCTCCTGGGCACGCCGGTCTTCCTGGACCTCCATGTGAAGGTCGCCAAGGACTGGCAGCGCGACCCCAAGCAGCTGCGGAAGCTGGGTTTCTGAGCCGGAGCCCCGTCCGGGTCCGGTGACGGCGGGCCCGGAGGCGGGCCCCCGTCACCCCCCTTCCTTGAGCACCAGCGAGATCAGATGCCGCTGGGCCTCGGTCAGCCGCGGGTCGGAGCAGTAGACCGTGAGCCCGTCCACCGTGAGCTGGTAACTGAAGCCGTCGGGGACCCCGATGGGCGGGGTCCTTCTGGCCTCGGAGACCGCCTGCTCGGCCAGCGCCTGCACCTCGTCGGCATCCGACCGCCCCGAGGTGTCGACCTCGGCGAGACGCTCGATCCCGGCGAATCCTCCCGTACGCCTTACTTGGATACGCATGGTTCCCGTTCTAGTACGGAACGAGGCCGGGCGACACCGGGGAGCGACCCTGCCGCACGGCACTCCCCGGTCCGCCGCGGGGGTGTCAGTCGGCGGTGTCCACGCCGACCTGCGACCACGCCTTCAGTACTGCCTCGTACTCCTGGCCCTCGCCGTACCGCGCACGCGCCGCGGACACCGTGAGGCGGGCGAAGCTCGCGAAGTCGGCGTCCACCTGCAGATCGCCGCCGGTCAGCACGTCGAACCAGATCTGCCCCGCCCGCTCCCACGCCCGCCCGCCCAGCCGGGTGGCGAGCAGGTAGAAGGCGTGGTTGGGGATCCCCGAGTTGATGTGGACGCCGCCGTTGTCGCGGCCCGTGCGGACGTAGTCCTCCATCGTCGCGGGCTGCGGGTCCTTGCCGAGCACGTCGTCGTCGTACGCGGTACCCGGTGCCTTCATCGAGCGCAGCGCGACACCACTGACGCGCGGCGTGAGCAGGCCGGCGCCGATCAGCCAGTCCGCCTCCTCCGCGCTCTGCCCGAGGGTCCGCTGCTTGACCAGCGAGCCCATCACGTCGGACACCGACTCGTTGAGGGCTCCGGGCTGGCCGAAGTAGCTCAGGTTGGCCGTGTACTGGGTCAGGCCGTGCGCCAGCTCGTGCGCGATCACGTCGACCGCGACCGTGAAGTCGACGAAGATCTCGCCGTCACCGTCGCCGAACACCATCTGCTCGCCGTTCCAGAAGGCGTTGCCGTACTTCTCGTCGAAGTGCACGGAGGCGTCGAGGGGCAGGCCCGCCCCGTCGATCGAGCTGCGCCCGTACGCGGTCAGCAGCTCGAAGGTCGCGCCGAGGCCCGCGTACGCGCGGTTGACGGTCGCGTCCTTGACGGCTTCCTCGCCCTCGCCGCGGGCCAGGGTGCCGGGCAGCGCCGTGCCGCCCAGCGCGTCGTAGACGGTGCGGCGCGGTCCGTCGGCCGGGGACGCGACCGCGCGTGCGGCAGCACCGACGACGGTCGTCAGCCGGCGGCCGGTGCGCTGTGCGGCGTCGGCCTGCAAGGTGCGACGGGCGGGGCCGGAGATCGCAGGGTCGTCGGCGCGGGTGAGCTTGTCGAGGATGTGCGGCGGGACGATGCCGCAGAAGGCGGGGGTGGGGGAGGGGATACTCATGTCCGGCAATCTGGCAGCACGTGAAAGGCCTGTCACGCAAAGTGAGGTCGATTAATGAAATGGAGTGATCTGCCACATTTGCCCGTTACCGTTCGGTCGTCCCGCATACTGAAACGGGACCCACGCTCCCGCCGCGACTCGGCTAGTGTGCTGAGCATCATGCGTTTCGGGCTGCTTCTCCTTAGCTGCCGCGGCGAGGGCCTGTAGTCGTAGGCCGACCCCCTCCCCGCGGAGTCTGGTGCTGCTTCGACACAGTCGGCCGTCCCTCTCCGAAGGACCCGAGGAGCCCTACGCAATGTCTCAGTCGCAGTGGATCGGCCGCCCCACCCCGATCACCAACACGACGCACACCCAGAAGCCGTCCGGCATGCCGATCCACAAGTACGGCCGGTACGAGGCCGTCGAGATCCCCGACCGCACCTGGCCCGAGCAGCGCATCACCAAGGCCCCGCGCTGGCTGTCCACGGACCTGCGCGACGGGAACCAGGCCCTGATCGACCCCATGAGCCCCGCCCGCAAGCGCGAGATGTTCGACCTGCTGGTACGCATGGGCTACAAGGAGATCGAGGTCGGTTTCCCGTCGTCCGGCGAGACGGACTTCGCGTTCGTGCGCTCCATCATCGAAGAGGGCGCGATCCCCGACGACGTCACCATCTCCGTGCTGACGCAGGCACGTGAGGACCTGATCGAGCGCACTGTCGAGTCGATCGTCGGCGCCGGGCGCGCGACCGTGCACCTGTACAACGCGACGGCACCCACCTTCCGCCGGGTCGTCTTCCGGGGCTCGAAGGACGACATCAAGCAGATCGCCGTCGACGGCACCCGCCTGGTGATGGAGTACGCGGACAAGCTGCTGGGCCCCGAGACGGCCTTCGGCTACCAGTACAGCCCCGAGATCTTCACGGACACCGAGCTGGACTTCGCCCTGGAGGTCTGCGAGGCGGTCTGCGACGTGTGGCAGCCCGGTCCGGGCCGCGAGATCATCCTCAACCTGCCCGCCACCGTCGAGCGCTCCACGCCGTCGACCCACGCCGACCGGTTCGAGTGGATGTCACGCAACCTGACCCGGCGCGAGCACGTGTGCCTGTCCGTCCACCCGCACAACGACCGCGGCACCGCCGTGGCCGCCGCCGAACTGGCGATCATGGCGGGCGCGGACCGTATCGAGGGCTGCCTGTTCGGGCAGGGCGAGCGCACCGGCAACGTCGACCTGGTCACCCTGGGCATGAACCTGTTTTCGCAGGGCGTCGACCCGCAGATCGACTTCTCGCAGATCGACGAGATCCGTCGCACCAGCGAGTACTGCAACCAGATGGAGATCCACCCGCGCCACCCCTACGCGGGCGATCTGGTCTACACGGCCTTCTCCGGCTCCCACCAGGACGCCATCAAGAAGGGCTTCGACGCGATGGAGGCCGACGCGGCCGCCGCAGGAAAGAGCGTCGACGACATCGAGTGGGCCGTGCCGTACCTGCCGATCGACCCGAAGGACGTCGGCCGCTCCTACGAGGCCGTCATCCGCGTCAACTCGCAGTCCGGCAAGGGCGGTATCGCCTACGTCCTGAAGAACGACCACAAGCTGGACCTGCCGCGCCGGATGCAGATCGAGTTCTCGCGGATCATCCAGGCCAAGACCGACACCGAGGGCGGCGAGGTCACGCCGGCCGCGATCTGGTCCGTCTTCCAGGACGAGTACCTGCCGAACCCCGAGAACCCGTGGGGGCGCATCCAGATCCGCTCCGGCCAGACCACCACCGACAAGGACGGCGTCGACACGCTGACCGTCGAGGCGGTCGTCGACGGCGAAGAGACGGTGCTGACCGGCTCCGGCAACGGTCCGATCTCCGCCTTCTTCGAGGCGCTGAACGCCGTGGGTGTCGATGTACGCCTGCTGGACTACCAGGAGCACACGATGAGCGAGGGCGCGTCCGCGCTGGCCGCCTCGTACATCGAGTGCGCGATCGACGGCAAGGTGCTGTGGGGCATCGGCATCGACGCCAACACCACCCGCGCCTCCCTGAAGGCGGTCGTGTCCGCAGTCAACCGCGCGGCCCGCTAGTACGCCGCCGGATTTCCCACCCGATCGCCGGGCCCGCTCGATCCGGAGCGGGCCCGGCGTTTTGCGGTGTTGTGCACGTACTGTGCCAGGGAGCGGAATCGGCCATGTCGATTCGTCCTCGCGCCGGGGTGCTGACGCGACATCATCCGTGTGGCTAACATCACGTCAACGCGGCAGTGTTGCCGCAGCATTACGGAGGTGCGACGTGCTGCCAGCCCGGGGATTGTTCGTCCGAAAACTGCGGGTATGCGGCGTGCACACGTCCTGGAGCACCGTCGGCGACGGAGAGTTCTTCTGCTCCGAATGCGGTGGCGACCGCAACTACCGGCGTCGCACGGGCCGGCGCCGCTTCACGGTCCTCGGAGTGCCGCTGCTGCCGCGTGGTCTCGCAGGACCCGTGGTGGAATGCGCCGCCTGCCACACCCACTTCGGCATGGACGCCCTCGACCATCCCACCACCGGCCGCTTCTCCGCGATGCTCAGGGACGCGGTGCATACGGTCGCCCTCGCCGTCCTCGCCTCCGGCGGCACCTCCTCCCGCACGGTTCGCGAGACCGCCGTCCACGCGGTGCGTGCCGCCGGACTCGACGACTGCACGGAGGACCAGCTCACCTCCCTGATCGAGGCGCTCGCCGCCGACACCGGACGGTACGTCGCGGATGCCGGGCCGTACGGAGCGGCGCTCGCCATCGAGCTCCACGAGGCGCTGGAACCGCTGGCCCCCCACCTGGCCCCGGCCGGGCGCGAATCGATCCTGCTGCAGGGCGCGCGGATCGCCCTCGCCGACGGTCCCTACACCCCGGCCGAGCGTGAGGTCCTGACCACGGTCGGCGCGGCGCTGCAGCTGTGCGACGACGACACCACGCGGCTTCTGGAGACGGCGCGGACGCCGTTCTGAGCAGGGCCGACTGCTCCCGCCGCCGTACTCCCCGGGGAGTACGCAGCCTGCCGGGCCACCCTGCGCAGTAGCCCCCGTCTCGCCCCTGCGCGCGACGAAACCGCCCCTTGCCGGCGGGAGTCTGGTGATGCGTTCCGCCACCGGACGCCCGTGATGAAGGGGAGACACCCATGGGGCCCGTACCGACCGCGACCGCACCACCGCCATCGAGGCCCACCGCGCGCCGCATGGCCGTGCCCTGGGCGATCGTCGTCCTGTGGATCGCCGTCATCGCCCTCGCCGCCCCCTTCGCGGGCAAACTCGGCGACGCCCAGCGCGACAACATCGTCGACTATCTTCCCGCGAGCGCCGACTCCACCCAGGTCGCCAGGATCGAACAGGCGCTCCCGGGCGGCGAGTCCACCGAACTGGTCGTGGTCTACCACCGCGACGGCGGACTCACCGCCGCCGACCGGACGCACGCCCAGCAGCAGGTCGACACGATCACCGGCGCGCACCGGTTCGACGGCGGCCCGCCCGAGGGCATCCCGTCGAAGGACGGTGCGACGCTGATGTACCCGCTGTCCACCACCGGGCCCGGCACCGACAACGACGCCCGCACCGCGCTCGTCGACGACGTGCGGAGCCGTCTCGCCGCGGATCCGGCCGAAGGACTCGGGGTGGAACTCGGCGGGCCCGGCGCCCTGCAGACCGACATGGAGAAGGTTTTCGAGACCATCGACGGCACCCTCATGATCGCGACCGTGCTCGTCGTCGCCGTGCTGCTGATCCTCACCTATCGCAGCCCGTTCCTGTGGCTGGTCCCCCTCACCGTCGTCGGTGTCGCGGCCGTCGCCTCACAGGCGCTCGTCTACGGCCTCGTCCAGGGCTTCGATCTCACCGTCACCAGCCAGAGCGCCGCGATCATGACTGTCCTCGTGTTCGGCGCCGGCACCGACTACGCCCTGCTGCTCGTCGCCCGCTACCGCGAGGAACTCCGCCGCGTCGAGCGGCCCTACGACGCGATGCTCGCCGCCCTGCGCGGCTGCGGCCCCGCCGTCCTCGCCTCGTCCGGCACGGTCGCCGCCGGACTGCTGTGCCTGCTCGTCGCCGACCTCAACAGCGCCAGTGGCCTCGGCCCGGTCGGCGCCGTGGGTGTCGTGTGCGCGCTGGCCGCCATGCTCACGCTGCTGCCGGCTGTTCTCGTCCTGCTCGGCCGCCGGGTGTTCTGGCCGCTCGTTCCCGCGTACGGCTCCGAGGTCTCGCAACGCCGGTCGCTGTTCGCCGCGATGGGCAGCTCCGCCGGCCGCAGGCCCACCGCCGTCCTCGTCTCCGGGGTGCTGCTGCTGGGCGCCCTGGCGCTGGGCGCGTTCAACCTGCCGGGCAACCTGGCCCAGGAGGACACCTTCACGCGACAGCCCGAGTCCGTCTCCGCGATGACACAGCTCTCCGCGGCGTACCCGGACCGCAGTACCCAGCCGGTCACCGTCATCGCGCCCGCCGGTACCGCCGAGGAGGCGCTCGCCGAGGCGCGCCGCACCGAAGGTGTGGCGGCAGCCCACGCCGGGCGCTCCGGAGACGGCTGGACCGAGATCACGGTCTTCGCGAAGGACGCACCCGAGACACCCGGTGAGACCGCCACCATCAAGGCGCTGAGGGCGAATCTCGACGGCGCCCACGTCGGGGGGCCGAGCGCCCAGCAGCTGGACCTCGCGGACACCAACGCACGCGACCAGAAGGTCGTCATCCCGCTCGTGCTCGTGGCGGTGCTGCTGATCCTCGTCGTTCTGCTGCGCAGTCTGGTCGCGCCCCTGATGCTCACCGCGGCCGTGGTGGCGGTGTGGGGAGCGGTGATGGGCCTCGGCGGACTCGTCTTCGAGCCGGTCTTCGGGTTCGAGGGGCTCGACCCGAGCATTCCGCTGCTCTCGTTCGTCTTCCTCGTCGCCCTCGGCGTCGACTACGGCATCTTCCTGATGCACCGGATGCGCGAGGAGGCACTGTCCGGCGCGGAGCCGGCGGCGGCAGCGCTGACCGCGCTGCGCACCACCGGCGGGGTGATCGCCTCCGCGGGCATCGTGCTCGCCGCGACGTTCACCGTCCTGATGAACCTGCCGCTGGTGCCGCTCTTCCAGATGGGCTTCCTCGTCGCGGTCGGCGTCCTGCTGGACACGTTCCTGGTCCGCACGTATCTGGTGACCTCGGCGAGCCTGCTGCTGGGCCGGCGGGTGTGGTGGCCGGGTCCGCTGAGCCGGCGGGCGCCGGCGCCGGTGGTGACGGCGCCACGGGAACCGGTGGCCCGACCGTAACGAGCCGTTCCTGCCGGCCCGCCCCTTCGGGACCGGGACTCTCGCCGGGCTCCGTCCATGCTTCGCGTGGTACGGGGCCCGGTGGGCCCCGTCCGCACGGGGAGGGCGAGGGATGGGGAAAACGCAACCGTTAACCGAGGATGGACCCGTGCCGCAGCCACCCACCCGTCTCCGCCTCGGCGAGCGCGTGCTCAACGCCGTCAGTCGCGACCCCCTTGCCACTCCCCACCGCACGCGCAACGACGCCTTCGTCGCCGCGTCCGTCGGGGCGCTCTCCGTCGCGCTCGCGCTCCTCGTCGACGACGGTCGCAGGCCGGACGCCGTCGGCTGGGCGCTGCTCGCCGGGAGCGTCGTGCCGTTGGTGTGGCGGCGCTCGTACCCGAGCCACGTCCTGGTGGCCGTCCTGGCGTGCATCGGGCCGTACCACGCGCTCGACAACACCCACGCCGCGCCGGTGCCCGCCTCCCTCCTCGCCCTCTACACCGTCGCCGCGACCGCGCGCCCCCTGTACACCTGCTTCGTCGGCTGCCTCGTCATGGGCGTCACCCTGACGATCATGTTCAACGTCGGTGCCCACGAGGGCCTGGAGTCGTTGCGCACCTCGGGCTGGATCCTCGCCGTCCTCGTCTTCGGTGTCGACGTACGCACCTACCGCCGCTACATCGCGTCCGTCGTGGGCCGCGCGGAACGTGCCGAGCGGACCCGGGAGGAGGAGGCCGCGCGCCGGGTCGCCGAGGAACGACTGAGGATCGCCCGCGATCTGCACGATCTGCTCGCCCACTCCATCACCCTGATCGGTGTGCAGACGTCCGTCGCCTCCCATGTCCTGACCGTCGACCCCGAGCGGCTCGACCGGGCCGCGATCGCCAGGGCACTCGACGACATCGCGGAGACCTGCCGCACCGCGCGCGGCGAACTGCGCACCACACTGGAAGTTTTGCGCGCCGACGGACCCGACTGCGACGGTCCGCTGCCGGACCTGGCGGCGCTCCCCGGTCTCGCGCGCACTGCGGGCGCCGAGTTGACGCTGAAGACGGGCGGCGCCCCGATGCCGCCCGCCGTGGAGGCGGCCGCGTACCGGATCGTGCAGGAGTCGCTGACGAACGCGGTGCGGCACGGGGGAGCAGGGGTACGCATCACCGTGAGGGTGGTCCTGGAAGCGGGTGCCCTCCGGGTCGGGGTCACCGATGACGGGAACGCGTCGGTGCAGCGGCCCGGCACGGGCTTCGGCATCGTCGGGATGCGCGAGCGGGCCCGCAGCGTGGGCGGCACGCTGTCGGCGGGGCCGCGCGGCGACCGACCCGGTTTCGAAGTCGCCGCAATCCTGCCTTTGCAGCCGTCGGAGGCCGCCGTATGAACCCCGTGAACCCGATCCGTGTCCTGCTCGCCGACGACCAGACGCTGGTGAGGGCCGCGTTCGCGATGCTGGTGGAGTCGGCCCGCGACATGGAGGTCGTCGGACAGGCGGGCACGGGCGCGGAAGCCGTCGAACTGGCGCGCAGTGAACGGGCGGACCTGGTCGTCATGGACATCCGCATGCCCGAGCTCGACGGGATCGAGGCCACCCGCCTGATCGCGGCGGACGACGACCTGGCCGGCGTGAAAGTCCTCGTCCTCACCACGTACGACACCGAGGAGCACATCGTCGAGGCGCTGCGGGCCGGTGCGTCGGGCTTCCTGGTGAAGGACACCAGGCCGGCGGAGCTGCTGGCGGCGATCCGTACGGTCGCGGCGGGGGAGTCCCTGCTCTCGCCGGGCCCGACGTCCCGGCTGATCGCCCGTGTCCTCAGCGCCCCGCAGATGCCGAGGGCCGGGGGCCCGGACGGGCTCACGGACCGCGAACGGCAGGTCCTGACGCTGGTGGCCCGGGGGCTGAACAACACGGAGATCGCCGAGTCACTGGGCCTGAGCCCGCTGACGGCCAAGACCCATGTCAGCCGCATCATGGGCAAACTCGGCGCCCGTGACCGAGCCCAACTGGTCATCATCGCCTACGAGTCGGGGCTGGTGAGCCCGGGAGAGGTCTGACCGGGCGGGTGGCCCGGCTCAACGGGGAGTGGCCTGAAACAGAGCCTTGTCGGCCCAGAGGCGTACCTCAACAATGCGCATGACAAGTCGAAGCCCGTCGCTTCGGCCACTCACGTCGCATTGAGGGGACCCCCACATGAACAAGCCTCTCGCCGGCACGCTGCTCGCGCTCACGCTCCTCGGAGCGGGCGCCGCACCGGCCGTCGCCGCCGAAACGGATGTCCCGGCAAGGGCGGTGGACTTCGCCGGCACGGTCGCGCTCAGCAACTGCTCCGGTGCCGTGGTCCGTACCGCAGACGCGCAGCCGAGCGACCCGGCGCTCGTCATGTCCAACGGCCACTGCCTGGAGACCGGCTTCCCGGCCCCCGGCCAGGTCGTGGTCGACCGCGCCTCCTCGCGGAGCTTCGGGCTGCTCGACTCCGCGGGCACACGCGTCGCCACGCTCCGCGCAGCCAAGATCGCGTACGGGACGATGACCGACACCGACGTCTCGCTGTACCAACTCACCAGCAGCTACGGCCAGATCGAGTCGAGCTACGGCATCAAGGCGCTGGAGCTCGACGCCGCCCGGCCGGCGCAGGGCACGGACATCAAGGTCGTCTCCGGGTACTGGAAGCGGATCTACAGCTGCGACGTCGACGGCTTCGCGTACCGCCTCAAGGAGGGCTCCTGGACCTGGAAGGACTCCGTCCGTTACACCTCGAGCTGCGACACCATCGGCGGCACCTCCGGCTCGCCGGTCGTCGACACCGCGACCGGGAAGGTCGTCGCCGTCAACAACACCGGCAACGAGAGCGGCGGGCGTTGCACGGACAACAACCCGTGCGAGGTCGACGAGAACGGCACCGTCACGGTTCGCCATGGCATCAACTACGGCCAGCAGACGTACACCCTGGCCGCCTGCATAGGTCCGGGCAGCCGCCTCGACCTCGACCGCGCGGGCTGCACGGTGCCCAAGCCGTAGGGTTCCTGGCGCAGGCGCGCCGAAGGGGCCCGGCGACCGATGCCGCCGAGCCCCTTCGCACTGCCCGGGCCTTGGACCGCGGCCCTCCGGGTCCGGACTACGCTCCGCTCGCCTTGAGCATGTCCTCGCGCTCCACGATCTTCACGCGCTCGCGGCCCTGCGGGGCACCCAGGGCCTTCTCCGCCTCGTCCAGGCGGTACCAGCCGTCCCACGTCGTCCAGCGCACGTTCCGGTCGGCGAGGAAGGCCTCGACCGCCTCGGGGGCGGGCGAAAGCGGCTCGTGCAGACGGCCGTTCGCGTAGTCGTCGAGGAGGTTGGACACCGTCTCGTTGGCGTCGCCCTTGGTGTGGCCGATCAGACCGACGGGGCCGCGCCTGATCCAGCCCGTGACATAGGTGGACTGCAGGTGCTCGCCGGTCTCCTCGATCACGCGGCCGCCCTTGTCGGGGACCGTGCCCGAGTCGACGTCCCAAGGCAGCTTGGGCAGTTCGTCCGAGAGGTAGCCGACGGCCCGGTAGACCGACTGCACGTCCCAGTCCTTGAACTCGCCCGTTCCCTTGACGTTGCCCGTGCCGTCCAGCTCGGTGCGCTCGGTGCGCAGGCCGACGACCTTGCCGTCCTCGCCGAGGATCGCGGTCGGCGACTCGAAGAAGTGCAGGAACAGCTTGTGCGGCCGGTCGCCGACGTCCCGGATCGCCCAGTTCTCCAGCGTCTTCGCGACCATGTCCGCCTGCTTGTTGCCGCGGCGGGTCTCGATCGAGCCCTCGTCGTAGTCGATGTCCTCGGGATCGACGATGACCTCGATGTTGGGGGAGTGGTCCAGCTCCCGGAGCTCCATCGGGCTGAACTTGGCCTGCGCCGGGCCGCGGCGTCCGAAGACGTGCACCTCGAGCGCCTTGTTGGCCTTGAGCCCGTCGTAGACGTTCGGCGGGATCTCGGTCGGCAGCAACTCGTCCGCCGTCTTCGCGAGGATGCGCGCCACGTCGAGCGCGACGTTGCCGACGCCGAGCACGGCGACCTTCTCGGCCTCCAGCGGCCAGGTGCGCGGCACATCCGGGTGACCGTCGTACCAGGACACGAAGTCCGCCGCACCGTACGAGCCGTCGAGGTCGATGCCCGGTATCTTCAGCGCCCGGTCGGCGTCCGCGCCGGTCGAGAAGATCACCGCGTCGTAGAACTCGTGCAGGTCGTCGAGGCTGATGTCGTTCGGGTAGTCGACGTTGCCGAAGAGCCGGACCTGCGGCTTGTCGAGCACCTGGTGCAGAGCCGTGATGATGCCCTTGATCCGCGGGTGGTCGGGGGCGACGCCGTAACGGATCAGGCCGAAGGGCGCGGGCATACGCTCGAAGAGGTCGATGGACACGCCGGGGTCGGCGGCGGCCACCTCGGACTTCAGCAGCGCATCGGCGGCGTAGATCCCGGCGGGGCCGGCTCCGACGATGGCTACCCGCAAGGGGCGGGGCATGACAGGTTCCCTTCGAGCGGCGACAACTGGCTCGTCGGTAACCCTAAACAAAGGCAAGCCTTAGTTTGTACTCACCCCTGGTCTATGACCTCATAAGGCACACTTATGCCTTCTCAAAGGCCGACTTGATGGGCGGTCCGGGGAGGGCTGGGCGCACGGTCCCCTCGGCCGCGTCGCGTACGGACGCGACGGTCATTGCTCGAAAGTGCCGTCGGTTCGAAGCAGACACACTCTTGATCAGAGTAGTCGCGCAGCGGTACCGCCGTCATGCGATTCGTGAAGCCGACCATGAGAGGGAAATCATGTCGGGCAACGGAAAGCACCGCGTCGCACGGTGACTTGCTGGCACAGGCGGAGGAAGCCGTGAACACATCGCGCGTCGCTCTGAAACGCTCCGGGACCGTGCTCGTGATCGCGGCCGGCCTGCCCGGGGAGCGGGGGGAGGCGCCATGAGCGGTGTGCCGCCCATCGGCTCGTACGTCGTCGACACCCGCACCGGCCGCGTGGGCCGGCTCATGGGCGAGGCGGGCCCGCGGCTGAGCCTTCGGCCTGTCGGCGGCGGCCGTGAGTGGGAGTGCGCCCCCGACGCGGTGCGCCCCGCGACGATCGCCGAGCAGATCAGCGCGACGACGGCGTACGTGAACGCCCGCAGCCGCGGGGAGGTGACGTGAGGTCCCCCCGCAATGACGAAGAGCAGTGACGAACCCGGGGCCGGCGGCCCTGACCGGTACGGGAGAATGGGGCCATGAGCCTGTTCCGTGATGACGGCATCGTCCTGCGCACCCAGAAGCTGGGTGAGGCGGACCGCATCATCACGTTGCTCACCCGCGGTCACGGTCGCGTACGCGCAGTCGCGCGCGGGGTGCGGCGCACCAAATCCAAGTTCGGTGCCAGGCTCGAGCCGTTCTCGCACGTCGACGTGCAGTTCTTCGCGCGCGGCAGCGAGCTCGTCGGTCGCGGGCTGCCGCTGTGCACCCAGTCGGAGACCATCGCCCCCTACGGCGGCGGCATCGTCACCGACTACGCCCGCTACACCGCCGGCACCGCCATGCTGGAGACCGCCGAGCGGTTCACCGATCACGAGGGCGAGCCGGCCGTCCAGCAGTATCTGCTGCTCGTCGGCGCCCTGCGCACCCTTTCGCGGGGCGAGCACGCGCCGCATCTGGTGCTCGACGCCTTCCTGCTTCGTTCCCTCGCCGTCAACGGCTACGCGCCGAGCTTCGACGACTGCGCGCGCTGCGGACTGCCCGGGCCCAACCGGTTCTTCTCCGTCGCGGCGGGCGGGGTCATATGCGGCGACTGCCGGGTGCCCGGCAGCGTCGTACCCTCTGCGGAGGCCATCGGGCTGCTCAGCGCGCTGCTGACCGGCGACTGGCCGACGGCGGACGCGTGCGAGGCGCGCCACGTCAGGGAGGGCAGCGGGCTGGTGTCCGCCTATCTGCACTGGCACCTGGAGCGCGGACTGCGCTCCCTGAGGTACGTAGAGAAGTAGCGAAATAGGAGATGTGAGCCGCATGGCACGACGCGGAATCCTGGGCCGGTCCCGCCGCGAGTACAAGGTCCCCGAGCCGCACCCCTCCGGCGCACGCCCGCCCAGGATCCCGGCCGAGCTGGTGCCGAACCACGTGGCGTGCGTCATGGACGGCAACGGCCGCTGGGCCAAGGAGCGCGGGCTGCCCCGCACCGAGGGCCACAAGGTCGGCGAGGGCGTCGTGCTCGATGTGCTCAAGGGCTGCCTGGAGATGGGCGTCAAGAACCTCTCCCTCTACGCCTTCTCCACCGAGAACTGGAAGCGCTCGCCCGACGAGGTGCGCTTCCTGATGAACTTCAACCGGGACGTCATCCGCCGCCGGCGCGACGAGATGAACGAGCTCGGCATCCGGATCCGCTGGGTCGGGCGCATGCCGAAGATGTGGAAGTCGGTCGTCCAGGAGCTCCAGATCGCCCAGGAGCAGACCGTCGACAACGACGCGATGACGTTGTACTTCTGCGTCAACTACGGCGGCCGGGCCGAGGTCGCCGACGCGGCGCAGGCCATCGCCCGGGACGTGGCGGCGGGCAGGCTCGACCCGTCGAAGGTCAACGAGAAGACGTTCCAGAAGTACCTCTACTACCCGGACATGCCGGACGTCGACCTGTTCCTGCGTCCCAGCGGCGAGCAGCGCACCTCCAACTATTTGATCTGGCAGTCCAGTTACGCCGAGATGGTGTTCCAGGACGTGCTGTGGCCCGACTTCGACCGCCGCGACCTGTGGCGTGCCTGCCTCGAGTACGCGCAGCGCGACCGCCGCTTCGGCGGGGCGATCCCGAACGAGGAGCTCGAGGCGATGCGGGGCAGGCCGGACACCCCCGCCTGATCAGGCAGGTACGGCTGTGGCCCGCACCCCGGACGAGCCGGGTGTGCGGGCCACAGCCGTACCGGTCAGCCCGTCTTCGCCGCGCACTCCTCGCAGGTGCCGAAGATCTCCACCGTGTGCGCCACGTTCACGAAGCGGTGCTGCGCGGCGATCGTCTCGGCCCACTGCTCCACAGCGGGCCCCTCGACCTCCACGGCCTTGCCGCACATCCGGCACACCAGGTGGTGATGGTGGTCGTCGGTGGAGCAGCGCCGGTAGACCGACTCGCCCTCGCTGGTGCGCAGTACGTCCACCTCGCCCGCGTCGGCGAGGGACTGCAGCGTGCGGTAGACCGTTGTCAGGCCCACCGAGTCGCCGCGGTGCTTGAGCATGTCGTGCAGCTCCTGCGCACTGCGGAACTCGTCGACCTCGTCGAGCGCCGCCGCCACCGCGGCCCGCTGCCGGGTCGACCGGCCTCGTACCGGGGCGGTGTTCCCGCCGGTTGGCGCCGTGGTCACAGGTGCCTCCTCGCTTCGCCCGCACATATGTCGGGCCATTGTGCCAGGCCGCACGCGCGGCAGTGCGGGCCCGCCGCGCGCTCAGACCTTGACGTCGTCCTCCGGGCCTCGGCTGCCCGGCATGTCCACCGTGCACTCCGCCGCTCCGGGCCCGGTCGCACCGCCGGTCTCCGCCGCCTTTGCCCGCCGCCGCGCCAGCGGTGCGGCCAGTGCGGTCAGCGCGATGAACACGGCGATGGCGAGCAACACAATCGTCGCGCCGGGCGGCACGTCCCGGTAGTAGGACGTGGTGATTCCGGTCATCGAGACCGCCACGCCGATCCCCACCGCCAGCGCGAACGTCGCCTTGAACGACCGCGAGATCTGCTGCGCGGCGGCCACTGGCACCACCATCAGGGCGCTGACCAGCAGCAGACCCACCACGCGCATGGCGACGCTCACCGTGACCGCGGCGGTCACCGCGACCAGCAGGTTCAGCGCCCGCACCGGCAGGCCGGTCACCCTGGCGAATTCCTCGTCCTGGCTGACCGCGAACAGCTGCCGCCGCAGACCCACCGACACCAGGACCACGAAGGCCGCGAGCAGCACGATCGCCCAGACGTCCTCGTCGGAGACCGTGGACAGGGAGCCGAACAGATAGGTGGTGAGCTTCGCCGTGGACCCGTTGCCCGAGAGCTCGATCAGCAGCACACCGCCCGCCATGCCGCCGTAGAACAGCATGGCCAGCGCGATGTCGCCGCGGGTGCGGCCGTAGGTACGGATGAGCTCCATCAGGACGGCGCCGAGCACCGAGACCAGCGTCGCCATCCAGATGGGGTTGGTCGACAGCAGGAAGCCGAGACCCACACCGGTCATCGCGACGTGGCCGATTCCGTCGCCCATCAGCGCCTGCCGGCGCTGCACCAGGTAGATGCCGACGGCGGGAGCGGTGATGCCGACCAGCAGCGCCGCGATCAGCGCCCGCTGCATGAACGGCGTCTCGAGCATTTCCAGGATCATGTCAGCAGTCCCGTGCGGAGCGGCTCGTCGGCCGCGTGCGGATGTACGTGGTCGTGCCCGGGCAGGGCGTGCTGCCCGACCGCCTCCGGCGGCGGCCCGTCGTGGACGACGCAGCCGTCGCGCAGCACCACGGCGCGGTCGATCAGCGGCTCCAGCGCGCCCAGCTCGTGCAGCACCAGCAGCACCGTCGCCCCGGCGGCGACCTGCTCGCGCAGCGTCCCCGCCAGCACTTCCTGGCTGGCCAGGTCCACGCCCGCCATCGGCTCGTCCATGATCAGCAGTTCGGGGTCGGAGGCGAGCGCGCGGGCGATCAGCACCCGCTGGTGCTGCCCGCCGGACAGGGCGCTCACCGAGTCCTTGGCACGGTCACCCAGGCGGACGAGCTCGATGGCGCGCTGCACGGCCGCCCGGTCGCCCCGCGAGGGCAACCCGAAGCGGGCGCGTGAGAGCCGGCCGGAGGCCACGACCTCCCGCACGGTCGCCGGCACGCCGCTCGCGGCGGTCGTGCGCTGGGGGACGTAGCCCACCCGGGCCCACTGGCGAAAGCGGCGCAGCTCGGTGCCGAACAGCTCGACCCGGCCGTCGGTGAGCGGCACCTGGCCGATCACGGACCGTACGGCGGTGGACTTGCCGGAGCCGTTGGCTCCGAGCAGGGCCACGACCTCACCGCGGTGGACGGTGAGATCGATGCCGCGCAGGACGGGACGCGAACCGAGCGTCGCCCGGGCTCCGCGGACGGATATGACCGGCTCGGTGCTCATGGGGTGCCGCCTCTCGTGGGATCGGTTCACTTCGCGCCGAGAGCCTTCTGCAGCGCGGCGAGGTTGGACCGCATGACCTCGACGTAGTCGTCGCCCTTGGAGCTGTCGGTGATTCCCTCGAGCGGGTCGAGGACGTCCGTCCCCAGGCCGGTGTCCTCGGCGAGGGTCTTCGCGGTCTTGTCGCTGGCGAGCGTCTCGAAGAAGACGGTGGTGACCTTGTCCTTCTTCGCGATCGTCTGGAGCTCCTTGACGCGGGCCGGGCTGGGCTCGGACTCCGGGTCGACGCCCGAGATGCTCTCCTGGTCCAGGCCGTAGCGCTCGGCGAGGTAGCCGAAGGCGGAGTGCGTGGTGATGAACGTCTTCGTGGCGGAGTTCTTCAGGCCCTGTTCGAAGTCGGTGTGCAAGGTGGTGAGCTTCGCGACGAGCGCGTCGGTGTTCTTCTTGTAGTCCCCGGCGTGCTCGGGGTCGGCCTTCTCCATCCGGGCGCCGACGCCCTTGGCGACCTCGGCGTACTTCACGGGGTCGAGCCAGATGTGCGGGTCGGCGCCGGCCTCGGATTCGTGGTCCTCGTGCCCGGCCTCCTCGTGGCCCTCGCCGTGACCGTGGTCGTGGCCTTGGTCGTGGCCGCCTTCCGCGCTGTGGTGCTCCAGCTTCGTGAGGGTGGTGGCGTCCACCTTGTGCTGCGCGGTCGACTCCTCGATGGCCTGGTCGACGGCGGGTTGCACACCCTTGAGGTAGAGGATCAGGCCGGCGTCGTTCAGCTCGGCGGTCTGGCGGGGCTTGAGCTCCAGGTCGTGCGGCTCCACGCCCGGCTTGGTGAGGGCGGTGACGGAGACGTTGTCGCCGCCGATCTGCTCGGCGAGATACTGCATGGGGTAGAACGACGCGGCGACCTTCAGCTTGCCGTCGCCGTCGACGCCGGAGGCGTCGGACGTGGAGCAGGCGGAGACGGCCATGAGGCCGAGCGCGACCGCTCCGGTGGTGGCGGCGGTGGGTATGAGGCGTCGTACGTTCATGACACTCATTTTCAACAAAGTCGGAAACGATTGTCAATAAACCCTGTGGCCCGCTCCATCACCCCACCGATTTGATCCGGAGGGTGCGGCCGCCGGTAACCTGAAGCATTAGCCCGCCCGTCTCCCGACCACCACCCCTCACCGAGGCGCTTCGCGCCGCCCCTTCCTATTCGTCACCGTCGTAATGAAGAGAGCACCGTGGCCGCCGACAAGATCGACACCATCGTCAACCTGAGCAAGCGCCGTGGCTTTGTCTACCCGTGCAGCGAGATCTACGGCGGTCAGAAGGCCGCCTGGGACTACGGACCGCTCGGTGTCGAGCTCAAGGAGAACATCAAGCGCCAGTGGTGGCGCTACATGGTCACCTCGCGCGAGGACGTCGTCGGTATCGACTCGTCGGTGATCCTGGCCACCGAGGTCTGGGAGGCCTCCGGCCACGTCGCCACCTTCACCGACCCGCTCACCGAGTGCACCTCCTGCCACAAGCGCTACCGCGCCGACCACCTCGAGGAGGCGTACGAGGAGAAGCACGGCCGCCTCCCCGAGAACGGCCTCGCCGACCTGAACTGCCCCAACTGCGGCAACAAGGGCACCTTCACCGAGCCCAAGCAGTTCTCCGGGCTCCTCTCCACCCACCTCGGCCCCACCCAGGACTCCGGCTCGGTCGCCTACCTGCGTCCCGAGACCGCCCAGGGCATCTTCACCAACTTCGGCCAGGTGCAGCAGACCTCCCGCAAGAAGCCGCCGTTCGGCATCGCGCAGATGGGCAAGTCCTTCCGGAACGAGATCACTCCGGGCAACTTCATCTTCCGCACCCGTGAGTTCGAGCAGATGGAGATGGAGTTCTTCGTCAAGCCCGGCGAGGACGAGGAGTGGCAGCAGTACTGGATGGACCAGCGCTGGAACTGGTACCGCGACCTGGGTCTCCGTGAGGAGAACATGCGATGGTACGAGCACCCCCAGGAGAAGCTCTCCCACTACTCCAAGCGCACCGCGGACATCGAGTACCGCTTCCAGTTCGGCGGCAGCGAGTGGGGCGAGCTCGAGGGCGTCGCCAACCGCACCGACTACGACCTCTCCGCGCACTCCAAGGCCTCCGGCACGGACCTGTCGTACTTCGACCAGGAAGCCGGCGAGCGCTGGACGCCGTACGTCATCGAGCCCGCCGCCGGTGTCGGCCGCGCCATGCTCGCCTTCCTCCTCGACGCCTACAACGAGGACGAGGCCCCCAACGCCAAGGGCGTCATGGAGAAGCGCACCGTGATGCGCCTCGACCCGCGCCTCGCGCCCGTCAAGGTCGCCGTCCTGCCGCTGTCCCGCAACCCGCAGCTCTCGCCGAAGGCCAAGGGCCTCGCCGCCGACCTGCGCAAGAACTGGAACATCGAGTTCGACGACGCCGGCGCCATCGGCCGGCGCTACCGTCGCCAGGACGAGATCGGCACCCCGTTCTGCGTCACCGTCGACTTCGACACCCTCGACGACAACGCGGTGACCGTGCGCGAGCGCGACACCATGAAGCAGGAGCGCGTCTCGCTCGACCAGATCCAGGGCTACCTGGGCAGCCGCCTGCTGGGCTGCTGAGCTCCGTGGCGTTCGAAGCCCCCGGTTCCGGGTAACGGAACCGGGGGCTTCGTGCACACTGGGCCCACGCCGTTCCGGATTCGGCCGGGCACAGGAGGCGCACATGCCGTCGATGACCACCAGCAAGGTCGCCAGATGGGACCAGCACGGGCGGGAACACGTCGTGCAGGTCAAAAAAGCGGGGGTGCAGCGGCAGTTGACCTGCGGCACCTGCGACTGGCGCAAGAACGCGCAGTTCCTGCCGTGGCTCAAGGCGGAGGAGCACCTCGCAGAGGCGCATCAGGCGACGGTGGACCCGACGGCCCAGGACAGCTGAGGCCGAGGCGCCTTGGGCCGGCCGGGCCGCGCCCGCGGACGACGCTCGTCCGTGTGACCCCGCCCGAAAACCTGGTGTCATCGCCCCGCCCGGCACGGTAGCGTCTCCGGCATGTCTTCGTTCTTCCAGATCTACGAGTGAGAGGGCGGCGGTCTTCCGCCCCCGTCCGACGTTTCCCGAGTCACTTCTCACCACCAATGGGAGAGCCCCATGGCCAAGAGCCGGAACAACCTCCTCGGCGTCGGCGGACAGCGCAAGAAGCTGTCCCGCGCCGAACAGCAGGGCAACGGCCCCACCCGTAATGCCAGCCGCAAGGCCGCCGCCGACCAGAAGCAGGAACTGCTGCGCAAGATGCGCGAGCGCGCGCAGGGCAAGTCGGAGGAGCAGCCGCAGGGCGCCGAGGCCGCTTCCCAGGCGGACACCGCGGCCCCGCAGGAGGGCCAGGCCTGACGAACAGCAGCACACGAGGGCCCGGACCGCAGAGGTGGTCCGGGCCCTCCTGCGTCCCGGACCGGGCTCTCGTGCGTCCCGGACCGGGCTCTCCTGCGTCCCGGACCGGGCTCTCCTGCGTCCCGGACCGGGCTCTCGTGCGTCACGGATTCGGGCCCCGTGCGTCCCGGATTCGGTCGTGGCCCACAGCCGCTCCGGGCGGTGCGCGACAATGGGCGAATGACCACGCTCGCCCCCGCCTCCACGAACACCCTCCGGATCGGCCCGCACGCGGTGCAGCCGCCGGTGGTCCTCGCGCCCATGGCCGGTATCACCAACGCCCCCTTCCGCACGCTGTGCCGCGAGTTCAGCGGCGGGAAGGGGCTGTTCGTCAGCGAGATGATCACCACGCGGGCGCTGGTCGAGCGCAACGAGAAGACGATGCAGTTGGTCCAATTCGACGAGTCGGAGACCCCGCGCTCGATCCAGCTGTACGGGGTGGACCCGGTCACCGTCGGCAAGGCCGTGCGGATGATCGTGGACGAGGACCTGGCCGACCACATCGACCTGAACTTCGGCTGCCCGGTCCCCAAGGTCACCCGCAAGGGCGGCGGCTCCGCCCTCCCGTACAAGCGGCCGCTGCTGCGGGCGATCCTGCACGAGGCCGTGTCCAACGCCGGCCCCCTGCCGGTCACCATGAAGATGCGCAAGGGCATCGACGACGACCACATCACCTACCTCGACGCGGGCCGTATCGCGGTCGAGGAGGGCGTCACGTCCATCGCGCTGCACGGGCGCACGGCGGCGCAGCACTACGGCGGAACGGCCGACTGGGACGCGATCGCCCGCCTCAAGGAGTACGTGCCGGAGATCCCGGTGCTCGGCAACGGCGACATCTGGTCGGCGGACGACGCGATGCGGATGGTGCGCGAGACGGGCTGCGACGGGGTGGTCGTGGGCCGAGGGTGCCTCGGGCGGCCGTGGCTGTTCGCGGACCTGGTGGCGGCCTTCGAGGGGCGCCCGGGGGAGTACGCGCGGCCGACGTTGCGCGAGGTCGCGGACGTGATGCTCCGGCACGCGACGCTGCTGGGGGAGTGGATCGGCGACGAGTCGCGCGGCGTGATCGACTTCCGCAAGCACGTGGCCTGGTATCTGAAGGGCTTCGCGGTCGGCTCCGACATGCGCAAGAAGCTGGCGATCACCTCGTCGCTGGACGAGCTGGGCGCTCAGTTGAGCGCGCTGGATCTGGACCAGTCGTGGCCCACGGGCGCCGACGGCCCTCGCGGGCGGACATCCGGGAACAATCGGGTCGTACTGCCCGACGGCTGGCTGAGGGACCCGTACGACTGCGCGGGCGTCAGCGCCGACGCGGAACTGGACACGTCAGGCGGCTGACGACCACCGACGCGGTCCGGATGATGGAATTCCGCCGTCCCGAGCGGCGTGATCCTCGCCACCCCTGATAGGGGATGCGCTCAGATGAGCGATTTCCGGACGACTGCATCTCTCAAAGGGTGGCACTCAGTGCCACCCTTTTGGCCTTCGAGGCATTGAGTGACATGTGACTCTGTGTGCTCCTCTCTACCGGGTTCAGACGCGTTCCGTGATCATTCGTTCAGGAGTTGAAGAGAAGGGTCTATACCTCCGACCTCCTCAAGCACTTTCGATCTGCTGGCGGACGAGTGGTTAAGGCCGTATGACGCGCAAGTGGACGTACCCACACGCCTTCGATCTGGGTATGTTCCTCGCCGTCAGGGCAGCCACCGAGTCCTCGAGGAGTCGAGACCCGTGTCGGAAAACAAAGATCAGAAGTTCGTCTACGACTTCACCGAGGGCAACAAAGACCTCAAGGACCTTCTCGGCGGGAAGGGTGCGAACCTCGCCGAGATGACCAACCTCGGTCTCCCGGTCCCTCCGGGCTTCACGATCACCACCGAGGCGTGCAAGGTCTACCTCGAGAGCGGCGAAGAGCCGGGCGCGCTCCGCGACGAGGTGAGCGCCCACCTCGACGCCCTCGAGCAGGCGATGGGCAAGAAGCTCGGCCAGGCCGACGACCCGCTGCTGGTATCCGTACGGTCGGGCGCCAAGTTCTCGATGCCCGGCATGATGGACACCGTCCTCAACATCGGTCTCTCCGACGAGTCGGTGGCGGGCCTCGCCCAGCAGGCCGGCGACGAGCGCTTCGCCTGGGACTCCTACCGCCGCCTCATCCAGATGTTCGGCAAGACCGTGCTGGGTGTCGACGGCGAGCTCTTCGAGGAGGCTCTCGACGAGGCCAAGGCCGCCAAGAAGGTCACCGTCGACACCGACCTCGACGCGGCGGACCTGAAGAAGCTGGTCAAGCAGTTCAAGAAGATCGTCAAGGCCGAGGCCGGCCGCGACTTCCCGCAGGACGCCCGCGAGCAGATGGACCTCGCCATCCACGCGGTCTTCGACTCCTGGAACACCGACCGCGCCAAGCTCTACCGCCGCCAGGAGCGCATTCCCGGTGACCTCGGCACCGCGGTCAACGTCTGCTCCATGGTCTTCGGCAACCTCGGCCCCGACTCGGGCACCGGCGTCGCCTTCACCCGCGACCCCGCCTCCGGCCACCAGGGCGTCTACGGCGACTACCTGCAGAACGCGCAGGGCGAGGACGTCGTCGCCGGTATCCGCAACACCGTGCCGCTCGCCGAGCTCGAGTCGATCGACAAGAAGTCGTACGACCAGCTGATGCAGATCATGGAAACTCTCGAGACGCACTACAAGGACCTGTGCGACATCGAGTTCACCATCGAGCGCGGTCAGCTGTGGATGCTGCAGACCCGCGTCGGCAAGCGCACCGCCGGTGCCGCCTTCCGCATCGCCACCCAGCTCGTGGACCAGGGCCTCATCGACGAGGCGGAGGCGCTCCAGCGCGTCAACGGCGCCCAGCTCGCACAGCTGATGTTCCCGCGCTTCGACGAAAAGGCGAAGACCGAGCTGCTCGGCCGCGGTATCGCCGCCTCCCCGGGCGCGGCCGTCGGCAAGGCCGTCTTCGACTCCTACACCGCGGTCAAGTGGTCGCGCTCCGGCGAGAAGGTCATCCTCATCCGCCGTGAGACCAACCCCGACGACCTGGACGGCATGATCGCCGCCGAGGGCATCCTCACCTCGCGCGGCGGCAAGACCTCGCACGCCGCCGTCGTCGCCCGCGGCATGGGCAAGACCTGTGTCTGCGGCGCCGAGGAGCTCGAGGTCGACACCAAGCGGCGCCGGATGACGGTGAACGGCACCGTCATCGAGGAGGGCGACGTCGTCTCCATCGACGGCTCCACCGGCAAGGTCTACAAGGGCGAGGTGCCCGTCGTGCCCTCCCCGGTCGTCGAGTACTTCGAGGGCCGGATGCACGCCGGCGCCGACGACGCCGACGAACTGGTCGCCGCCGTGCACCGGATCATGGCGTACGCGGACCGGGTGCGCCGCCTGCGGGTACGGGCCAACGCCGACAACGCCGAGGACGCGATGCGCGCCCGCCGTTTCGGCGCCCAGGGCATCGGCCTGTGCCGCACCGAGCACATGTTCCTCGGTGAGCGCCGCGAGATGGTCGAGAAGCTGATCCTCGCGGACACCGACGACGAGCGCGAAGAGGCGCTGCGCGCGCTGCTGCCCCAGCAGAAGCAGGACTTCGTCGAGCTGTTCGAGGCGATGGACGGCCTGCCGGTGACGGTGCGTCTGCTCGACCCGCCGCTGCACGAGTTCCTGCCCGACATCACCGAGCTCTCGGTGCGTGTCGCCCTCGCGGAGGCCCGCAAGGACTCCAACGAGAACGACCTGCGCCTGCTGCAGGCCGTGCACCGGCTGCACGAGCAGAACCCGATGCTGGGTCTGCGCGGTGTGCGGCTCGGGCTGGTCATCCCCGGCCTGTTCACCATGCAGGTGCGGGCCATCGCGGAGGCCGCGGCGCAGCGCATCGAGGCCAAGGGCGACCCGCGTGCCGAGATCATGATTCCGCTCGTGGGCACCGTCCAGGAGCTGGAGATCGTGCGCGAGGAGGCCGAGCAGGTCATCGCGGAGGTGCAGCAGCGGACCGGCATCGAGCTGAAGCTGGCGCTCGGCACGATGATCGAGCTGCCGCGTGCCGCGCTGACCGCAGGCCAGATCGCGGAGGCCGCGGAGTTCTTCTCCTTCGGCACCAACGACCTCACCCAGACCGTGTGGGGCTTCTCCCGGGACGACGTGGAGGCCAGCTTCTTCACCGCGTACCTGGAGAAGGGCATCTTCGGGGTCTCGCCGTTCGAGACCATCGACAAGGACGGCGTCGGCTCGCTCGTGCGCAGCGCGGTCGAGGCCGGCCGGGCCACGCGGCCCGACCTCAAGCTCGGCGTCTGCGGTGAGCACGGCGGCGACCCGGAGTCGGTGCACTTCTTCCACGAGGTGGGCCTGGACTACGTCTCCTGCTCGCCGTTCCGCATCCCCGTGGCGCGGCTCGAGGCCGGCCGCGCGGCGGCCCAGTCGTCGGGCAGCGACTCCCGCTAGGGTCTTTCGTTTGGATCAGGCCGGATCAGTGTGGGGGTCCCCCAGACCGCCGGGAGAGCGCAGGACGAGCGCGTGGTCGAAGCCCGCGTGTCGGCGGTAGGTGTCCCACTGCCAGCGCTGGACCGGGGCCGCCGCC
>NZ_JBEXRZ010000012.1:0-71530 GCF_040613325.1 Streptomyces sp. NPDC006283
GTGCACTCTGCCACCATCGCGGTCGCCGGCGAGGTACCCCTCGACCGGCTCTGGCACGCCGTCCCCGCCTTCCCCACCCTCGGCGAAATCTGGCTGCGGCTGCTGGAGACCTACCGCGGCTGAGCATGCTCCGGCCGGCATGCCGGGCGCTCCTGGCCTCCGCCGGGTGACTCGGTCGTCTGGGGGTGGGCAGCGATCCGCCTATCCCGGTGGCCGGCAGTGGCGTGCCCGCAAACGCGGATCGGACCGAGGGCTTCGGATGACCGAAAGGTGCAGTACGAATCCTCTTCACCGGCGTCCGGTGCGAGCGTTGCCCGCTGAACGGGCTCCGGCATGCATGGCCTGCTGGTGGCGCTGCGGGGCTGCGAAGCCCCGCAGCTCCTATGCCCACATCCGGGCCTGAAAGCACTCCACGCGTGGGAGCTGCTTCGTCGACGGGCAGCAGAACCTCACCGACCCACCCAGCGGGTCAGATGGTGGCGGCGAGGTTCACGGCTGCTGATCCCATGCGGTCACCAGGCCGTAGGTGACCAGGCCGAAAACAAGGTGCGGTACCACGTCCGAGGCCCAGTCGCCGACTGACCAGGTGCGAGGATCGCTGACCCCGAGACGGGCAATCGGCACGTCGGCGGCAACCATCACCAATGCTCCGGTAAGGGCACCGCCCAACCACAGGGGCATCCGAGCGCCTGCCTCGTGGATCAGCGATGCAGCGGCGCCCGCCCCGCATCCCACGGCGACGCCCGTCACGGCTGCGAGACCGATGAGCCGGTTGCCCTTCTCTGCCGACTCCCGGAGCGGAAGCCCCAACCGGGTGGCGATCGTGTCCACCAGAGTTTCCGGGACGCTGCTGGCGGGCCTGCCGCGCAAAGCCATGTCGGCATAGGACACGGCGTTCAACGCTGTCGTCCCCGCGGCCCCCGCTGCGCAGCCACGCACAATGGTTCGGATCATGATCCACGCAGTCCCCGCCGCTGCCCGCACCCAAACAGCCACCGGCACCGGACCACTCGGATCACGGACGACGTGCGGCCGCCTGGAGGGCGCCTCAAAGGGACGGCTTGCGTAAACGTTCTGCCAATGCGGCGACGTCGACGGCAACGGCCTCCTGAGTTGTCACCGTCCAGGTAGTCTCTCCTGCACCTCTTGCAGCACCCACCCGTTTCCGTCCGGGTCGCTGAATGAGGCGTAGGAGGCGTAGCTGCGGCCGTCCGGATCGCGGCCGTCGACCTGTACTTCCGCGCCGGTGTCGTAGACCTTGTGGAAGATCTCGCTTACCTCAACACCGCGGCCGGCGAGGTCGGCGCGGGCTTGGTCGAGGTCGGAGACCACGAGGTAGCCTTCTGCGGATCCAGGCGCCGCGGAGATGACCCCGCGGCCGAAGATGATCGAACATTCCGACCCAGGCGGCGTCAGCTGAACGATCCGGAACTCTGGGCCGGCCTCGAAGTCCGCATCGAGGCGCCATCCCAGGCTCTGGTAGAAGCCCAGGGCACGGTCGACGTCGGCGACCGGGACAATGTGGACCTCGAGCTTCATGTCCACGGTCGGCTCTTTCACGCCGCCCTGTGCGCCGTCCTGCTCTTGAGTGCTCATTTCGTTCTCCTGCGCCCGATGCCCAGAAATTTATGAGGACGATCTGGCCGCAGCTCTGGGCGGCCGGGCAGCTCGGTTGTGACAGCCCGCCGAGCGAGGGCATGTGTCGTCGGTCGGGCACGGTTGACCGGAGACAGCGGAAGGGGCGTGCGCAACTTCCACGAGGAGTTCCGGCTGCTCCCAGGCGGCGAAGTGCCCGTTCCTGGGCAGCTCGTTGCAGTGTCGACCCCGTGCCACCTAGACCTCCACGTTAGACCGATGGGATGCACGATGCACCCGGGAAGAACTCCGGGGTGCGTCCCGTGGCTGCACCGCCGGGGGTCTGGACTTCGTAGGAGCGGTGGCACCAGCCCACCCGGACGTCGAGAATCCGTAAACGTGCTGATCCCGACCTTCCGTGACGGGCCGTGAGTTCTTCTGCCGGCTTAGTTCGGAGGGCGCCTGCGCTAGACGGAAGCCACGACGTGGCCGGCGCTGACCTCGGGAGGGTTGGGAAGCAGTGACGCGAGGTTGTCCCGCACGAAGTCCGCCGCCTTCCGGATCGATTCCTCGGCCCCCGCCTCGTCCTCGAAGACGCTGGTCGAGACCATGACTCCGTTGCCGGCGTCGACCCAGTAGTAGGCCCGAAGGCCGGGAATCTCCCGCATGAGCGGCACGAACCCCTCGTTCACGCGACGACCTGCCTCGGCCGGGTCGGTCACTCCTGAGTACCTTCTGACGGCTGCGTACACGGCTGATCTCCTCAACGAGTCCGGGGGGCTTGCGCTGCCCACGCCGTACCCCTGCACCCCGGGTTCCGCTCGGAAGTTGGGCGGCAATCACCGGAAGGGACCGGCCGGTGGCCCGAATGGCGGCCACCTTCTCCCGCACAGCCGCTCTCCTGCCTCAGTGGCATGGGATTCCTCGTTTCCGGTGACGTCGACGCGCGCCGGGCTTCGTGCTTTCCGGACGGAGAATGATGTGCAAGAGGTGCCGGGACGGTGAGCTTTTGACGACCGCCGTCCCCTTGAAATCGCGACAAAGTGGACCTTTCGACGCGCCGAGGCGTAAGGTCGGCGCGTGGAGGGATCACGGCGTAGGGACGGCCCGAAGCGGCTCAGCGCCGACGACGTACGGCTCCTCGCGCTCGAGTCGGCAGCGATCGCCGGTCATACGCTGAAGATGGTCGTGCTCGGGCCGAGCCACGACCCACTCGACATCGACCGGCTGCGTGAAAGCGTCGGCGCGAGGATCGCGGCCGGATCACGCGGCCGCGAGCGGGTGGCGCTCCCCGACCCCCACTGGGTCAGGGACGACGAGTTCGACGTGACCGCCCACGTCCGCCGCCGCGATGGCACCGCCGGGATCGACGAGCGTGGTGCGTGGGCAGCGGCGGGCGAGTTGATGTCCGAGCGCCTCGATCACCGCCGCCCGCTGTGGGCACTCGACGTCGTCGGGCCGCTGGCCGACGGCCGCGAGGCTGTGGTCTCGCGCATTCACCACGCGATGGCCGACGGGATCAGCTGCCTGCGGTTCCTCGACGAGGTTCTGTGGGAGCCTTCCGGCTGTGCGCCGTCCCCGCCTGGTGGCGCTGCGGTGCCCGCGGTGGCCGGCTCGCGCGGTCACGAACTGCGCCGGCTTCCGGCGACGCTGATGCGCGAACTCGGACATCGGGCGCGGGGCTCGGTCTTCGACCACAGGATCGGCGCCTCGCGCGAGCTCGCGTTCACCACCGCGCCGCTTGCCGAGCTGAAGGCGATCGGTGCTTCGCGTCCGGGCCGGGCCACGGTCAACGACGTCCTGCTCGCCTCGGTCGCGGGCGGCCTGCGTGCCTGGCTGGTGGCCACCGGCGAGCGCGTCGGCAGGCTCCGCGCCCAAGTGCCCGTCAGTCTCCACCACCGCGACGAGGATCCGGCCGAGCTCAGCAACCGCGATGCGTTCCTGAACGTCGACCTGCCCCTCGCCGAGTCCGATCCGCTGGCCCGCCTCGACCGGATCAGCGGTGAGACCGCCGCCTGCAAGGCCGCGGGCGACGCCCAGGAGCTCTATGACCTCTTCCATGCGCTCGCCCGCTGTCCGCCACTCGGGCGCGCCGTCGAGCACATCGCCGCCGGGCCCCACGAGTTCAGCCTCGCGATCTCCAACGTGCCGGGCCCGCGTGCGGCACTCACGGTGATCGGCCGACCGGTCGAGGGACTGTACTCGGTCGCCGAACCGGCACAGCGCCACGTTCTCCGGGTCTCGGCGATCTCCTACGCGGGAACGGTCGGCATCGGTGTCTGCACCGATCCCGAGGCGCTGCCGGGGATCTCCGAACTCGCCGACGCGATCGGCCGCTCGATCGCCGAGCTGCGGCAAGCGGCGATCGGATGACGTCCGCGCGGCGTGTCCGCCGAGCTCGGGCGACCCGGCTCCTGGCGGCGGATCGTGGCCGGGCCGAAGCCGCCCTGTCGTGCACTGTGCGCCGGGTCGGCACCCGCGCACGCCGCACGAGGGCGGCGAGCACCGACAGGACCGTTCTGGGTGTTGTGCGCATCGACGAGGGGGATGTCGGACGGCTTCCTCGGTCCTGATCCAGCCTCGTTCCTCCGGCAGGTCACAGGCTTTCGTCGCGGTGGGTGGGGCGGCCGTCGAGGACCGTGAGCAGGACGGGAAGGTCCGGCAGGTCGGTGGCCGCGGTGGTGAGCGGGTTGTCGGCAAGGACGGTGAGGTCGGCGCGGTGGCCGACGGCGAGCCGGCCTGCCGTGCGCTCCTCGCCGGCCGCGTGGGCGGCGTTGACCGTCATGCCCTGGAGGGCCTCCAGCGCGGTGAGCGCCTGCTCGGGGCCGTGCGGAGGGCGGGTGAGATCGCGGCTCGGTCGACGGTGACGAGCGCCCGCCATGACGCCCAGCGGCGGGTAGGGGGCGATGGGCCAGTCGGAGCCGAGGACGACGGTTGCTCCGGAATCCCACAAGTCGCGGCAGCGCCAGCCGCGGGAGGCGCGCTCCTCGCCGAGGCGGCGCGACCAGTTGTCGGTGTGGTCGGCCCGGGTGAAGTCGCAGCAGTGGGTGGGCTGCATCGACGCGACGACGTCGAGTTCGGCGAAGCGGCGCAGGGTGTCGTCGGGCACGGTCTCGATGTGCTCGATCCGGTGCCTGACCGCTCGATCGCCGCCGCTCTGGGCCTTCTCCACCGCGTCAAGGGCGTGCCGTACGGCTGCGTCCCCGATGGCGTGGGTCGCGGTAGGCACGTGGGCCCGGTGGAGTTCGGCGACGATATGGGTGTACGCCTCGGGGTCGGGCCAGAAGGCGTGTGTGGACTCGCCGTGGCAGTCCGGCCGTTCCAGCCATGCCGTTCCGTTGTCGATGGTGCCGTCCATGAAGAGCTTGACGCCCTCGGTCCGCCACAGCGCGCCGCCGGTGCCCTGCTGCTCGATGAGCGCGCGCAGGGCGTCGGTGTCGGTGCCGGGCTGGCACCAGGGCGCCACCCGCAGCCGCACCGGCAGGGCTCCGGCCGCGTCGAGCTCCGCGTACAGGGAGAGACTGTCGCCGCCTGCATCCATGGCGTGCCCGCCGGTGAGTCCGGTGGCGGCCATGCCGCGTAGAGCGGCGGCGAGCCGGTCCCGTCGCTCTGCGTGCGTGGGCTGCGGGGCGGCGCGTTCGACGAGTTCGCAGGCGGCGTCCTCAAGGAGCAGCCCGGTGGGTCGGCCGGCGTTGTCGCAGACGACCTCGGCCGCCTGGGCGAAGCTCCGCGGCCCGTCGACACCGGCGAGTTCGAGTGCGCGCGGGCTGGCGAGCATGGAGTGGGCGTCGAAGAGCTGGAGGAGAGCCGGTACGCCGTCGAGGACGCGGGCGAGGGCGGCGGCCTCGACGGGCCGGTCACCGAAGACGTTCGGGTCGAGGCCCCAGGCGTGCAGCCACGCGCCGGGGGCGAGGGCCCGGACCCGGCGGGCCAGCGTCTCGCGCACCGCGTCCAGGTCGGCGCAGCCGGACAGGTCCAGGCCGTGGGTGAGTTCCGCACCGGAGAGGGGGTGGAGATGCCCGTCGACCAGGCCCGGGGTCACAACGGCCCCCTTCAGGTCGATCACCGTCGTCGAGGAGTCCGCCAGTGCGCGTATCGAGCGGTTGTCGCCCAGGGCCGAGATGCGCCCTTCGGACGCGGCCAGCGCGGTCTCCGGCAAGAACGCGCCGGTGACCGGGTCGAGCAGACGGGCGGAGAGCAGGACGAGACGGGTGCGCACTGGAGCTCCTCGAAGAGACCTGGGAGAGAGGGTCAGTTGGTGGTGGTCGGTGTGCCCGCGTCCGTGAGGGAGCCGCTGGGCAGGCCGAGTTCGCGTTCCGCTGTCGTGACGGCCATGCGGGTCACGGCTTCCGGGCGGTTGCTTCGGTCGGTGTTGGCGTGCGCGCCGAGGCCGTCGAGCACGACCAGGATCTGGATGGCCGCCGTGCGTGGGTCGTCCGTACGGAATTCCCCCTGCTCGACGCCGTCGCGGATCAGCCCCTCCAGCCTTTCGTCGGACGCGAGCTCCTGCTCGGCGACCCGGTCGCGCAGGACGGGCCGGTAACGGCTGAGGTGCCGGGCGTTGATCCAGAGCCGGCTGATGTCGTCGTACGCCTCTCCGGCCGACAGGGCGAAGTAGCGCGCGAGGTAGAACGTGGGAGTCCCCTCGGATCTGTCGGCGGGCAGCAGGGCGTCGAGCTCGCCGGTGGCGGCCTTGCTGAAAGCCTCCGCGACCAGATCCTCCGCCGAGGGGAAGTAGTGGCTGATCAGTCCGGGACGGACGTCGAGCTCTTCGGCGATCCGCCGCAGCGTGACGCACTCCAGCCCCTCGGTCAGGGCCACGGTGGCGGCCGCTTCGACGATTTCCGCACGTCGGGCGGCCGGATCTTTACGGATTCGCTTGCGCTGAACGCTTGACGACATAACCGGGATGCTATTGAGTGTGCGACCAATAAGCAAGCGAGTGGGCATGAACAGCACCCGGAGGGCCCTATGGCGTCCACGATCCCCGACCCGCACCCGGGCACGCGAAGTGCGCCCGAGGCGGCCCCGCCGGCCTCGGACCGGCCGGGCGGCATCGAGGCGCACGGCATCGACCGCATTCCCGACGAGGAGCGCCACGGCCGCCCCCGGGACCTGTTCGCCGTCTGGGCGGCGGCGAACGTCAACTACCTGAGTCTGGTGATCGGTGGCGCGCTGATCCTGATGGGCCTGAGTCTGTGGCAGGCTCTCGCAGTGATCGTCGTGGGCAACCTGTTCTGGGTGCTCACCGGGCTGCTCGCGGTCTCCGGTCCCGCTTCAGGAACGCCGAGCGAAGTGATCACGCGAGCCGTCTACGGCATCCGCGGCAACAGGGTGAACAACGCCGTCACCGGCTGGATGATCTCCGTCTGCTACTTCGCCCTCAACCTGGCCGCCGCCGCGACCGCCGCGTTCTCCCTCGTCGAACGTGCCGGTATCACGGCGAACACCGGCGTCAAGGTCGCCGTCGTGCTGGTGATCTCCGCGCTCACCCTCACCATCAGCGTCTACGGGCACGCCGTGATCGTGAAGCTCTATCTCCCGATCACCCTGGCTCTCACCGCGGTCTTCGGCGTCGTCGCCTTCAGCGTGGTCGGGCACACCGACTTCGGGTACGCCCCCGCCGAGCCGCCGGCCGGCACCGACCTGTGGGCGGCTCTTGCCGCCGGTGTCACCCTCATCGCCGCCGGCCCGCTGTCGTACACCACCAGCGCCGACTTCTCCCGCTACCTGCCCGGCACGACGTCCCCGAAGGCGGTCGTGGGCTGGACCGCTGCCGGGGCGTTCCTCCCGAGTGTCATCGTCTGCTCCCTGGGCGCGTTCGCCGCGACCGCGATCGACATGACCGACCCGCAGAGCGCGCTGGAGGAGATCCTCCCCGGCTGGTTCACGCCCGTCTTCCTGCTTGCCCTGGTCCTCGGCACGATCTCCATCAACGCGCTCACCGCCTACAGTGCAGGCCTGGCCCTCCAAGCCGTCGGCATCCGCATCCGCCGTGCGTTCAGCGTGATCGTCGACGGGGCCGTAGCCGTCTCCCTGACGCTGTACGCGCTGCTCGTGTCCAACTTCCTCGACACCGTCAGCAACGTCCTCCAACTGACCGTCGTCCTGCTCGGACCGGCCACGGCCGTCTACGCCACCGACATCCTGCTGCGGCGCAATCGCTACGACGGCCTCGCGCTGACCGACGAGACCCCTGGCAGCCCCTTCTGGTTCGCCGCCGGCGTCAACTGGTCGGGTGCGCTGGCGCTCACGGCAGGCACCACGGCGGCCGCCCTGTGTGTGAACACCTTGTACACGGGCCCGGTCGCGCGCGCTCTGGGCGGCGTGGACCTCGCCCTGCCCGTCGGCATCGTCGTCGCCTCGGCCACCTACGCGACCCTGATGCGGCGCTTCGGCGGCGGCGTCGGCGCGGTGGTGCGGGCGTAAGCCGGTGCGCCCGCGGGCGTGTCACGGAGCGGGGCGGGCGGCGATCCGACCACGGGGGCGGCGACGGTCGTGCCGCGCGTGGCATCACCGAGATCGTCACCCCCGAACAGGCCGGTCTGCGCGGAGAACCGGCCGCCCGCACCGCACCGTAGGCCGTCCGCGACACGATACGGAGCACACGTCATGGCCTCCCGACCAAGCAGACCTGCCGTCCTCATGGCATCCGCCGCGGCGGCCCTCACCCCGGTCCTCGTACCGGGGACGTCCGTTGCCGCGAGGAAGAACGCGCTCGGCGCGCCGTACGCCTCCTGCTGGTACCCGGACTCGCGGCGCGTCCTCGGCGCGACCTGCCGGCGGGCCTTCTGGGCAGCGGGTCTCGCGCCCGAACAGGGCGAACCCTCGGCGCGATTGGAAGTGCGCGCCGTGGGGGAGCTCTACACCGCGTCCACCGCCGCGACAGCCGTCCACCCCTAGTAGCACCGACCCCCGAGAATCCCGGAGTGCCCGTCATGCATGACGACCGCGCCCTCGTCGAAGCCCGCCTCAAGCGTGTCCTCGACGAACGCATCCGCCCCGCCGTGTATCCCGAGTCCGTGCCGCTGGACGTCGCCGTGTGGAACGCGCCCGGCGAGCCCGTACCGGTCGCGGAAGGGCTCGCCGCCGTGCCGGAGCCGGTCGCGGTGGGCGACATGTGGGGCGCCCCGTGGGGCACCAGCTGGTTCACCGTCACCGGCACGGTGCCCGACGAGTGGGCGGGCCGGACGGTCGAGGCGCTCCTCGACCTCGGCTTCGACGAGAACATGCCCGGCTTCCAGTGCGAAGGACTCGTTTACCGCCCCGACGGCACCCCGGTGAAGGGCCTCAACCCGCGCAACCAGTGGGTCCGCATCGGTGCACCGGTGGCAGGCGGCGAAGCGGTACGGCTGCACATCGAGGCGGCGTCCAACCCCGTGATCCTCGACTACCACCCCTTCGTGCCGACGCGACTCGGCGACAAGGAGACCGCGGGCAGCGACCCGCAGTACAAGCTCACCCGCATGGATCTCGCCGTCTTCGACGAGACCGTGTGGCAGCTCGTCCTCGACCTCGAGGTGCTCGGCGAGCTGATGCACGAACTGCCCGCCGACGGCGCCCGCCGTCACGACATCCTGCGCGCCGTCGGCCGTGCCCTCGACCACGTCGACCTGCAGGACGTCAACGGCACAGCCGCCGCCGCCCGCGCACAGCTCACCGACGTCCTCGCCACCCCCGCCCAGCCCTCCGCGCACCACATCAGCGCCGTCGGCCACGCCCACATCGACTCGGCCTGGCTGTGGCCGCTGCGCGAGACAGTGCGCAAGGTCGCCCGTACGACCTCCAACATGACGGCCCTGCTGGAGGACGAACCCGACTTCGTCTTCGCGATGTCCCAGGCCCAGCAGTTCGCCTGGATCAAGGACCACCGGCCCGAGGTCTGGGCCAAGGTGAAGAAGGCGGTGACCGACGGCAGGTTCGTTCCGTCGGGCGGCATGTGGGTGGAGTCCGACACCAACATGCCCGGCTCGGAGGCGATGGCCCGTCAGTTCGTGCACGGCAAGCGGTTCTTCCTCGACGAGTTCGGCATCGAGAACGACGAGGCATGGCTGCCCGACACCTTCGGGTTCGCCGCCGGGCTGCCTCAGATCATCAAGGCCGCCGGTTCCAAGTGGCTTCTGACACAGAAGATCTCGTGGTCGCAGACGAACAAGTTCCCCCACCACACCTTCCAGTGGGAAGGTATCGACGGCACCCGGATCTTCACCCACTTCCCGCCCGTCGACACCTACAACTGCTCCATGAAGGGGAGCCAGATCGCCCACGCGGCGAGGAACTTCAAGGACAAGGGCGTCGCCAGGCACTCGCTCGCCCCCACCGGCTGGGGCGACGGAGGCGGCGGCACCACCCGCGAGATGGTCGCCAAGGCGGCGCGCCTTCGGGACCTCGAGGGGTCCGCGACCGTGAAGTGGGAGACGCCGGGGGAGTTCTTCACCAAGGCGCAGGCCGAGTACCCGAACCCGCCCGTGTGGGTCGGCGAGCTCTACCTTGAGCTGCACCGCGCGACCCTCACCAGCCAGGCGAAGACCAAGCAGGGCAACCGGCGCAGCGAGCACCTGCTGCGCGAGGCGGAACTGTGGGCGGCGACCGCCGCCGTACGGACCGGAGCGGACTACCCGTACGGACAGTTGGACCGGATCTGGAAGACGGTGCTGCTGCACCAGTTCCACGACATCCTGCCCGGCTCGTCCATCGCATGGGTACACCGCGAGGCCGAGAAGACCTACGCGGCCGTCGCCGGTGAACTCAACGGGGTCATCGACGCCGCGCAGCGCGCTCTCGCCGGTGACCCGGCCTCCGGTGGCGAGCTGGTGTTCAACTCCGCCCCGCACGAGCGTCACGGCGTGGCGGCCGGCGCGGCGGCCGTCGCCGCCCCCGGCGGCAGTGCCCAGCTGTCCGCACGCGCGGCCGGCGGTTTTCTCCTCGACAACGGACTGCTCCAGGTCGAGATCGACGCCCGAGGCCTGGTCGTCTCGGTGTACGACATCGGCGCCGAACGCGAGGCCGTCGCCCCCGGGAGGGCCGCCAACCTGCTCCAGATCCACCCCGACTTCCCCAACATGTGGGACGCCTGGGACGTCGACGAGTTCTACCGCAACACCGTCACCGACCTCACCGACGCCGACGAGGTCACCGCCGTCGGCTCGGCCCCCGCAGCGGTGCGCGTGGTGCGCAGCTTCGGAGACTCGAGGGTCACCCAGGTGCTCACCCTCCCCGCCGGCGCCAAGCGACTCGACATCGACACCGAGGTCGACTGGCACGAGACGGAGAAGTTCCTCAAGGCGTCCTTCCCGCTGGACATCCACGCCGAGCGGTACGCCTCGGAGACCCAGTTCGGTCACTTCCACCGGGCCACCCACACCAACACCAGCTGGGAAGCGGCCAAGTTCGAGGCCTGCAACCACCGCTTCGTCCACATGGAGGAGCCCGTCTGGGGCGTCGCCCTCGTCAACGACTCGACCTACGGGCATGACGTCACACGCACCGTACGGGCGGCCGACTCCGGCACCACCACCACCCTGCGGGTGTCCCTGCTCCGCGCACCGCGTTTCCCCGACCCGGAGACCGACCAGGGCGTGCACCGCTTCCGCCACGCGCTCGTGCCCGGCGCCTCGATCGGCGACGCGGTGCGGGAGGGTTACCGCATCAACCTGCCCGAGCGCCGCGTCGGCGGTGACACGGACGTCGCACCGCTGGTCACCGTCGACAACGACGCGGTGGTCGTCAGCGCGGTGAAGCTCGCCGACGACGGGAGCGGCGACGTGGTGGTGCGCCTCTACGAGTCCACGGGAGGCCGGGCGCGGGCCCGGGTGGTCCCGGGCTTCCCCGCCGGCGCGGTGGCCGCGACGGACCTGCTGGAGCGTCCCCTCACGGACGTGGCACAGCCCGAACTGCACGATGGTTCCCTCGAGGTGGCCCTGCGCCCGTTCGAGATGGTCACCCTGCGGCTGGCCCGCACGTCCTGACGGAAGCGGCGGTCGCTCTGCGGAGGACATACCCCGGGACCGGGAACCCTCGTTGCCCCCGCGCTGCCCGGGACAGGATCTGCAGCACCGGGGCGCGGCCGCCGCCGGCGTTGTCCGGGCCTCGGGAGGACTGTCGAAGCCGGGCAGACGGCGAAGGCTGCGGATCGCGTCCGAGGAGCCCATGTCCGTCCGTCCTCGCGGTCGCCGTCGGGCGCGAGGGCGCCGACAGGGGTTTGCGGGAGCCCACGCCCGTCACCATGCGACCGGCGTGGGTCCGCTCCCGTGAAAGGCGTGGCATGCGGCCGTCAGCGTCCGCCGACGCCACCGGTCAGATGCCGTTCCATCCAGGCGACGGCGGTGCGCCGGAAGAGCCGGCGGGTGTGGGCGTGCCGGAAGTCGTGGCCTTCGTCGGGGAGCATGAGCAACTCGGCGGCCAGGCCGCGTTGTTGTGCCGCACGGACGATCTGCTCGGATTCCCCCGGTGGCACGTTCGTGTCGTGCTCCCCGTGGATGGCCAGCAGCGGCACCCGTAGCGCGTCGATGCGGCTCATGGGGGAGAGGGCCTGCAGCAACTCCCGGTCCCGCTCCGGGTGGCCGTACTTGTGGGCGGCGGACTCGGCGAGCCACGGTTCGGTACCTTCGAAGAAGGTACCGAGGTCGGACATGCCGCAGACCGTGATGCCCGTGCGGAACAGGTCCGGATGCCACACGAGCGAGGCCAGGGTGAGGTAGCCGCCATAGGAGTGGCCCATCACAGCGAGCCGGGTGGGGTCGGCGAGTCCGGTTGTGACGGCGTGTGCCGCGCAGTCGGCGACATCGGTGATGGCGGCGAAGCGCTTGATGCCCAGGTCCGCGTCGACGAACGACCGGCCCCAGCCCCCGGACCCGCGTACGTCCGGGGCGAACACGTCGATGCCCCGGCCCAGCAGTTCGTGGTAGAGCGGGTCGAAGACGGGCCGTTCCTGTTCCTCCGGGCCGCCGTGCAGATGAACGACGCAGGGCGCCAGGTCCCCGGGCACACGGCCCGGCGCCCGGTAGTACCAGCCGCCCAGCAGCAGTCCGTCGCGCGCACGCGGTCGCAGGGGCGAGGGCCGCACCGGTGGTCGTCCCGGGGCGACCGCGTCCTCGTCCCGGGACGACCACCGGGTACGGGCAGGCGGAGCCGTGTCGGTCACCCGCCACACTCCCGGGCGTCGCTGAGAGCCCGAGACCGCCACCAGCATCCCGGACGGTCCCGCCGGGCCGACGCGTGTGACCACCTCGTGCTGCAGCTCCGCCCTGCGGGCCGGGCCCTCGACGGTCAGCGGCAGCGTCTCGAGGTCGCTCACACCGGCGACGTTCCAGGACAGGGCCGCTCGCCGACCCGCCTCCAGGAACGCCAGCAGGTCGACACCGGCGTTCTCGCGTTCCGCGACCACGGACAGGCCGGCACGTTCGCCCTGTTCGTCCAGGCTCATGGCCAGCAACGCCGGAAACTCACGTTCATGATCGCTGCGCAACCACACGGTGCGACCGTCGGGCGAGAAGCGGCCGATCCACGGGTCACCGTCGGCGACGGGCAGTGTCCCGGCGGGGCGGGCTTCCGCCGCGCGGAAAACCACCGCCTGCCTGCGCCCGCGCGGGCCCCGCCGCAGCAGGACGAGACGGCCGTCGGGGCTGAGGTCGCACACCCGCAAGGTGGCGGCCTCCGTCTCCGTTGCCAGCAGTACGGGAGATCGGACTTCGTCCGGATCGATCAGATAGGCGCTCAACAGGTCCGCAGCGGCATGCCTCCTTCCTGCGCCGTCGTGCGCGCCGTCCAGGAGTACGGCAGGACCGTCGCGCCGGGCCCAGTTGCCGGGGCGCCCGAGGCCTTCGTCCGCACCCGGTGCCACGGCGGCCCGAGGTCCGGTGGGCTCCGCAACCGTGACCGCCAGAGCCGAACCGTCGCGGGCCCAGCAGCCCAGGTAGGCCGAGCTTCCGGGGTCCGCGCCGGCCACCTCCCTGCGGCCGGAGCCGTCCGGGCGTACACACAGGACCCGGGTGTGACCACTGCCGCCGGGGGCGAGGGTGTACGCGATCCAGCGGCCGTCCGGCGACCATGACACCTCGGTGACCGGATCGGGGCCCGTGTCGAGTGGGCGGACGTCCTTCGAGCCGACCGGTCCGGCCCACAACTGGGGGACGCCGCCACGATCACAGATGAACGCGACCTGCTGACCGAGCGGGTCGGCCGACGGGTACCAGCACCCGTGCGTCCTCGGCACCGGCATGTCCCGGCCACCCGCCGTGTCGGCCAGCAAGGCGGGTACGGGAGCGGCGGACGCGGCCGAGGTCATCGGATCCCGTGCGTCTGCAGCCATATCTCCAGCAGCGCCACCTGCCACAGGGCGTTCGCCCCACGGTGTGTGCGGTGGTCGTCGGGCGCGCTCAACAACTCGGCAATGTAGTCGTCCCTGTACAGCCCACGGGACCGCGCCTCGGGCGCGGACATGGCGTCCTTGACGCGTGCCTGCACGGGCCCTGCCATGTGGCGGACGGCCGGCACGGGGAAGTAGCCCTTGGGCCGGTCGGTGATCTCGCGGGGCAGGAGCGTGCGTCCGGCCTCCTTGAGGACGCCCTTGCCGCCGTGCGCGAGCTTCAGTTCCGGCGGGCAGGCCGCGGCCAGCTCCACGAGCTCTTGGTCCAGGAACGGCACCCTGGCCTCCAGGCCCCAGTCCATGGTCATGTTGTCGACCCGCTTGACCGGGTCGTCGACGAGCATGACGTGCGTGTCCAGCCGCAGCGCCGCGTCCAGGGCCGTCGCGGCGCCTGGCGGGGCCATGTGTTCTTCGACGAACGCGGTGGACACGTCGTGATCGGGGATCATGTGCGGTCGCACGATCCGGGCGAGATCGGCGTGGGGCCGGTCGAAGTACACCTCCGCGTACCTCTGCGGTGCCTGTTCGCGTGCGACGCAGGCGATGGCCGGGTACCACCCGTAGCCGGCGAACACCTCGTCCGCGCCCTGGCCGCTCTGGACGACGCTCACCTCTTTGGCCACGAGCTCCGACAGCAGATGGAAGGCCACGACGTCATGGCTGGTCATGGGCTCGCTCATGGCGGCAACGGCACCGTCCAAGGCGGTTGACACCCGGTCGGAGGGCACCAGCAGCTGGTGGTGATCGGTGTCGAACCGCCGGGCCACCAGTTCGGAGTAGGCGAACTCGTCGCCCTCCTCACCGCCCTCGGACTCGAAGCCGACACTGAATGTCGCGACGTCCCTCTGCCCCTGCTCGGCCAGGAGCGCCACGATCAGGCTCGAGTCCAGACCCCCGGACAGCAGCACGCCGACGGGCACATCGGCCACCATCCGTCGCCGTACCGCCGTGCGCAGCGCGTCGAGCACCGCGTCACGCCAGTCACCGGCGTCCATGCCCGCGAACTCGTCACGCCGGGTGTAGGACGGCTGCCAGTACGTGCGGTCATGGTGTGTGCCGTCCGGTTCCACCACGCGCACGGTGGCCGGAGGGAGCTTGCGCACCCCGGCCAGCACGGTGCGCGGGGCTGCCACGGTGGCCTGCCAGCTCAGGTACTGGTGCACCGCGACGGAGTCGAGCGAGGTGTTCACCGAGCCGCCTGCCAGCAGGGCGGGCAGGGTTGAGGCGAATCTCAGCCGGCCAGGTGTCCGTGCGAGGTAGAGCGGCTTGATGCCGAGCCGGTCGCGCGCGAGGATCACACGGCCGGTGTCGCCTTCCACGATCACGATGGCGAACATGCCGACGAGATGATCCACGAAGCCGGGCCCCCAGTGCTGGTAGGCCTTGAGTATCACCTCGGTGTCCGACGTACTGAAGAACCGGTGGCCCCGCCGTTGCAGTTCCGTCCGCAATTCGCGGTAGTTGTAGACACAGCCGTTGAAGACGCCTGTCAGTCTTCCTTCCGCGTCGGTCATGGGCTGCGCGCCGCGTTCGGACAAGTCGATGATCTTGAGGCGGCGATGGCCGAGAGCCACGGCACTCTGTGACCACATGCCCCGACCGTCCGGACCGCGGGGCGCGAGCCGATCGGTCATCCGCTCCACCGCTGCCAGATCAGGGTGCCCCCCGTCGAACCGGATCTCACCGCTCAGACCGCACATGCCGCGCCCCCGCTCGGTTCGAGTCCTGGTGCGCATGTGGTCTTCGGCTCGGGTGCACGGCGGGGGAGAGGTGGGGTGGTGCTGGTGAACATAAGGGATTCCTCCTGCGGGCGAGAGGCCGCCGAGCCGTGAGCGCTCACCGGCGTCGCACGGTCGGCCGACGCGTCGCCTGACAGGGCGGGTGCCCGGATCGCGACCGTCTACGCGCCGGGGAAGTGGCACCTCGTGGGCCGGTACCGCGTGACCTCATGCTGACGCCCCGCAGCGGTTGTCGCACCACGGCAGTACAACGTGACCGTGCGGATGCGTCCGGCCACACCGGCCCCTTGGCCTCCTGGAATCGCCTGTGCCGACGCCGATGCTCCCTGAGCGTCGCCGAGCGGCTCGGGGACGAGCAGGGAAGGGGGAGCGCCCCGTGCCGGTCATCTCGAACCGGTACGGGGCGCTCGCAAGGGCCTTTCAGATCCTCACTTGAGGGCGTAGGCCCGGGTGATCGTCTGCGTTGTGCGATTGCCTTCCGCGTCCCAGGCCTCGGTCCGCAGGGTCACGAATCCGTTGGTGGCCGCGAGCTTCGGGTGCCACAGCAGCGCCTGGAAGGAGTTGCTGTCCTTGCGCAGGACCTTGGTCTGCTTCCAGGTGGCGCCGTCGTCGTACGAGACCGAGACCTTGGCGCCGGCCATCGCGGTGGAGCCGGTCCAGCCCTTGGCCCTGGTGCCGTCCACGGTGAAGGTGAACGGCAGGCCGGCCCGCGCCTGGTTGAGCTCGTTCAGCGGCAGGTCGTAGTCGAGCAGGACGACCGGCATGGGCTCGCAGACCTTGGGGGTGGGGATGAACGCGGTGTCGCAGTCCTTGATGGCCATCGTGGTCGGTGCCGCCTGGCTGAAGTTCCACTCCGTGCGGACCTGCTTGCCCAGCTCGACGCCCGGGACGTCGGTGGTCAGCTTCTGGTCGAGCACGTACCGGTAGTCCGCCTTCTCCGGCACCAACTGATGGAAGCCGGTGATCGGCTGCCCGTTGCGGTAGAAGCTCCAGGTGCCGGTCAGACCCGACAGCGTGTGGGTGGGCTCGTTGTCGCCACCGCTGCTGCCGGGCAGCTTCTGCCAGACGTCGGTACGGCAGAACACACACGGTGCGAACTCGTACGGTGACGGGCGCATCGGGCCGGCGAACCAGCTGCGGGTGTAGAACTTGCCCGGTGTCTCGTACGTGGTGCGCTGATCGGACATCGACCAGGTGAAGGTGTAGAAGTTGGCGGAGATCCGCGGCATGTAGGAGACCCCGGCGCCCGCCGTGAAGTAGTCGTCGCGGGTGGTGCCCTGGTAGAGGGGGTCGCCGTTGCTGATCGCGGTCCACTGCTTGGGGCCCCAGGCCGGGAGGTACTCGGCGCCCAGGCGACGCGCGCCGTCGGAGCGGTAGGTGTTCCTGACCTTGGCGAACGTTCCGACGCCGGCGCTCTTGGCGAGGTCGGCGGGGACCCGGTCGTCGGTGAAGTGCGGCGCGTAGCTGTAGCGCGACTCCAGGACGCCGTTCAGGGTGATCCGGACGGTGCCCTTGGCCACCAGGGCCTTGAGCGCGGCGGCGTTGTCGTAC
Source organism: Streptomyces sp. NPDC006283 (assembly GCF_040613325.1). Taxonomy (NCBI): domain Bacteria; kingdom Bacillati; phylum Actinomycetota; class Actinomycetes; order Kitasatosporales; family Streptomycetaceae; genus Streptomyces; species Streptomyces sp. NPDC006283. The sequence goes on from NZ_JBEXRZ010000012.1 coordinate 17,233, forward strand.
GTGGCGTGGGCGACCGGCACGGTCTGGCCCGCGGGGACGCCGCTGCCGCTGGGGCCCGGGTTCGCGGGAGCCACGATCACCGCGAAGGCACCGGCCGCCGCCGCTCTGGCGGCCTGGTCGCCGGCCTTCGTGACGTCGGCCACGGAGACCAGGACGGTCTTGCCCTTGACGTCGGCACCGGCGAAGTCCGCCTCGGCGCCCGCGCCCAGATCGACCAGCTCGGTGCGCTGCGTGCCCTCGAACCGCTTCGCGAGAACGGACGTCTTCAGCGGGATGCTGATGCGCTCGGGGCTGGTGACGTCCAGCCGTACCAGCGGCTCGCGCCGGGTCACGAACGTCTCGAACCGCAGTGCGCCGGTGGCGGCGCCCGCGCTGGGGATGCCCCCGACCTTGGTGTCGCTCCTGTTGGCGGTCGCGCTGACGCCGGTGAAGTTGGAGTGGCTGTTGATCGTGCCGTCGTCGCGGACGATCTGCAGTGCCACCGCGCCGGTCTCCAGCGGCCGCTTCTCGCCGTCGATCTTCACACTGGCGTCGGTGGCGGTGGTGCCGTCGACGGTGAAGGTCTGGTCGCGGTCGGCCACGTCGACGTTGGGCACGGCGAAGACGTCCGCCGCGTAGGAGACGGCGCCGCCGGTGGGGCCCGCCGTGTAGACCGAGCCCTCGATGGAGTACTGGCCGAGGGGGACGGACACGGTGACCGTGCCCGTGTCGTACAGGGTCTGGGTCTCCCAGACGGTGTTGTCCAGCCCGTGCAGGGTGAACCTCATCGCACTGGGGGTCTTTCCGAAGCGGTCGGTGACGTTCAGGGTGACGTCGTGCTGTTCGACGGCCTTGACGAAGCCGATCGCGGCGTGCAGCGACTCGCCGCTCGCGGCGGTCGCGGTGACGGAGCCGCTGTAGCGCCCGGTCTTCAGACCGTTGGGGTCGAGGGTGACGGAGACCTCGGCGGTGGAGCCGGCGGGGACGGTGAGCCGGCCGTCGGACAGGGCGGCTCCCGAGAGAGACACCGTGCCGGCGGGTACCTCGGCGCCGCTCGCGTCCTCGGCCGACGCGGCCAGGGTCACGACGGTGTCGGTCGTGGCGTTGTTGCGGAAGGTGAGAGTGCGGGTCCGCTTCTCGTAGGTGCCCTTCTGCCAGGGGATCACGCGGAAGTCCGCTGTCCCGGAGAGCTCCAGCGACGGGTCGAGCGCGGCGGGGATGTCGACCCGGCCGTAGCCCTGCTGGTACGAGGTCAGTTCGGCGGCGGGCTCGGCGTGCGCCGTCAGAGCCTCCTTGATGCGCCGCCCTGTCCAGTCCGGGTGGCGCTGCTTGAGGATCGCGGCGGCGCCGGCGACGTGCGGCGTGGCCATCGAGGTGCCGTTGGCCGCGGTGTAGTTGTCGTCGACCGGCGTGCCCATCGTGGTGCCGGCCGCGCGGGCGGCGACGATGCCCACACCCGGTGCGGTGATCTCCGGTTTCATCGCCATGTCGCCGAGACGCGGGCCGCGGCTGGAGAACGGGGCGATCACGTCGGACTTGTCGACGGCGCCGACGGTGAGGGCCGCGTCGGCGGCGCCGGGGGTGCCGAGTGTGCTGTCGCCGGGACCGTCGTTGCCCGCAGCGATGACGAACAGGGTGTCCGACGAGGCGCTGAGTGAGTCGACCGCCATGGTCAGCGGGTCTTCACCCGGAGCGTCTTCGCCGCCGAGGCTCATGCTGACGACATCGGCGCCCTGGGCGACCGCCCACTCCATGCCGGCGATGATGCTGGAGGCCGGGCCCTGCCCACTGTTGCCGAGCACCTTGCCGACCAGCAGGTCCGCGCCGGGAGCGACACCCTTGTGCGTACCGCCGGAGTTGGCGCCGCTGCCCGCGATGGTGGCGGCGACATGGGTGCCGTGGCCGTGGCCGTCCTGGACAGACTGGCCGGTGATGAAGCTCTGGCTCGCGGTGATCTCGGACGCGATGTCGGCGTTGTTCAGGTCCGCGCCGGAGTCCAGGACGGCGACCTTGACCCCCTTGCCGTCGTAGCCCGCGGCCCATGCCTCCGGGGCGCCGATCTGCGGCACGCTCTTGTCCAGGGTGACCTTCGCCATGCCGTCGTACCAGAGCTTGGCCACCCCGGCGCCACCCGGCACCACGGTGCCCTCACCGCCGCGGGAGCTGGCCGTCGTCGGCTTGACGGCGTGCCAGAAGCCCTTCGTACCGTTCTTGTCGACGTGGACGGAGGACAGCCCCAGCCTGGGCATGACGCGCTTGCTCCGGCTGCTCGGCAGATCCTCGGCCTTCTGCTTCAGCACGGTGGCCGACGGCGTGCCCTGGAAGTCGACGATGGCGGGTATCTCGTCGGTCCTGGCGTCGCCGTACCCGTCGCGGACCATCCGGCTGACGTTGAACAGCTCACGGTCCACCGTGCCCGAAGCGACCGCGGCGGTGGTGTCGTCCGGATAGACGTACAGGTCGCCGTTCTGTCCGCTGACGGTTTCGAACGTCTTGGATGTCCCCGCCCCGGAGAGGACGGAGACCGCCTGCCTGCCGTCGGGCCCGGTGGTCAGCGAGACCTTGTCGCCGGTGATCAGAGTCACCGTCGCGGTCGTCGCCGCCCGCTTCTGCGACGTCGGCCGGGCGTCCACGTCCTGGGGTGCGGGGGTGGTGGCCGCTGTCGCGGTGGGGAGCTGGCTCGTCAGCGACAGGGCGACTGTCACCGCGATCCCGCTGACGAGGGCATTGCGCCTCCGTCTGAGGCGGGCTCTTCGCATCGGTTGTCCTTTCACGGGCTCAACTGGTGGGCGCAGCGGGGCAACTGATGCCGAGGGGGACCGACCGAACGTCCGGCCGACTCCGCGCGCCGCCCGGAACCTAGCTCTCCGGACGCGGCGTCTTCCAGAGGCTGTGCGGCGGATGCGCGCCACATGGCGCGTGCCCGCCACGCGGGTCCGCGATGTGGGCGCCGACCGGCCGAAAGACCCTAGGCGACGCCCTGCGGCTGAAGTCCGTCCAGGTCCTGAGCCGTGATCCAGCCGCGCTCGCAGGCCTGCCACCCCAACTGCATCCGGCTCGCAGCGCCGGCGAGATCCATCAGAGCGCGTACCCGGCGGTTGACCGTCCGCTTGCCGATCCCCATGAGGCGGGCGATCGCGTCGTCGGTGAGGCCGGACAGGAGCAGGAGCAACAAATGAGCGTCCGAGCCGGATAGTTCGCCCCGGTGCGTCTCGCCGGGCGAAGGGTCCAGGGGGAGCGCCGTGACCCACACCAGCTCGAACAAGGCGAGGAGGGCGTCGAGCAGGGGCCCCTGGTGGATCTGCACGACGGCGCCCGGTGCTTGCCCGTCGTCCGTCCGCACCGCCAGCATCGCCGTGGACCGATCGACGATGATCAACTTGACGGGGAGCCTGGCCAGCACGCGAGCCTGTTCACCGGCTTCCATGTACCGGCGGATCTCCAGCTGCGCCGCGTACCCGTCGATCGCGGCCCGGTCGTACACCGTCCGGAAGCGCACACCCGCTGCGAGCTGCTCCAACTCGGCGGCGTTGAACTCGTCGACCAGCAGATAGGGCGGGGCGTCGAAGCGCAGCACTTCGTGGCGGGCGCGGAGTTGGAGCTGCTCGTAACGGTGCGACAGCGTCTCGGCCGGCACGATCTCGGCGATTTCCTCCAGGGCCGCCGGCCGCAGCGCCTCACGGTACTGCTTGGTGAGTCGATTCAGGAGGCCTTTGGCGGAATGCAGTTCGTTCATGCGTGCAAGGAGCAGCGTCTCCCCGGCGATGTCCGGCGGCGCGGGGATCAGCTGCCCCGGCAGGTCGTCGGTGACGGCGACCAGCCCCTTCGCTGCCAGGGCCGCGACCGCCTGTTCGAGCTGGGCGCCGGTCAGACCGGTCCGCTGCTCCAGCCGGTCCACCTGACAGCGCCCGGACCCGACCAGTATCTGGTACACCTGCGACTCGGCCGTGCTCAGGCCCAGAGCCTCCAGCATGTGTGTCCTTTCCTCACGGGCTACGCAGACCCGCGGGCACCGTTTGCGTTCGTACTGTGTGTCGGACTCGGCGGATGAGCACGCCTTCCGGCCGGGTGGCCGGGAAGCGCTCCGGCCCAGCAGCAGCTCCTCGCCGATCCGCCGGCAGCAGGGCAGCCTCGAGCTCGGGACCGGTGCCGGCGGCCGGCCGGAGTTCGGCGGCAAGAGTGACCGACGCGTGCACCCTCGTCCCTCCACGGGTGGTCCGGCACCGCCTCGCCGCCGGCGGCAACCAGGGCCTCATCGCCACCGGTGGTGGGACGGACAGTCCACGCTCAGCCGCGGTGTGTTGTGCCGCTGAGGATCTGCTCGCGAAGGATGTCGGCGTGGCCGCAGTGCTGTGCCAGTTCGCGCAGTGTGTGGAGGTAGACCCAACGCAGCGGCAGCGGGCCGCGGCGGTTGCCCCGCACGACGTCGTCCAGCGTCAGCGTCGCCGTGCTTCGACGGGACGCCGCGCATGCCTGCCGGTAGGCGCCTTGGACCGAGGCGATGGTGTCACCGTCGTGGAGGTCGAACGACTCGTCGGGTGAGTCGGGTATGCCGATCTCGGTACGGGACCGGCATGTGATCGCCTCGTCGAACCAGACCTTCTCGACGAATGCGGCGTGTTTGACCAGACCGAGCAGCGTGGTCTTGGACGTGACCAGCGACCGGCGTGCCTGCTCCTCGGTCAGCCCGTTCAGGCTGTCGTGCAGTGCGGATCGATGCTCATCGAGAAATGCCTCGAACTGATCGCGGAGAGCTGCGTGGAAGATGGCGGGTTCCGCCGACGGATGGAAGACCATGCCCGCAACAATATGATGCTCAGACCCCTTTTCGAGATCCACATGTGTTGTGCGCACCCCGGCGGCGAAGGCCGCCACCATGGTGACGAACCTCAAGTGGTCGGCTGTCGAGGCGGCCCGCGTTCCCGACCGGCTCCCGGCACACCCGCCGCGAGGTCCACGGGACCGTCGACCGGCCTCTTCGGCCCCTTGCGGCGCATCAGAGGTGCGCACCCGCCACTCCGGCAAACGCATGGGCCGGCTGATCGGACATCCCGACGGGGGCATTGGTTCGGATGCAGTCCTCGCGGATCGGGCGCACCCTGAAGAGAAGGAAGAACACGTTCCACCGGGAGCAGCGATGAGCGTGGGAACCGAGGCCGCCGTCTGGGACACCGTCGAGCGCTACTTCGACCTGCTCCAGGCGCACGCCGAGGCGGACGTGATGCTGAGAGAGATCCTGACGCCGGACTTCCGTACCGGCTTCACGGGCGGCTTGACCTGGGAAGGACCCGACGGACTGCGGGACTTCCTGGCGGCCCGCTCCGTCTTCTTCGACGAAAGGCACACCATCCATCAGATGTCGGTGCCGGAACGCGAAGCCGACGGCCGGTGGACGTGCCGCACCCGGCTGTCGTTCTTCCTGCGGCGCCTGAGTCCCGGGGCCGCGGTGAGCGAGGAGTTCACCGGCCTCGCCTGGCACACATGGGTCCTGGAGGAAGCACCGTCCTGGCGCGTGGCGGCACAAATCGTCGAGGGTTTCGCCGGCATGAACGAGAACGCGCGCATCCTCTTCTCCCACCCCCACGAGGGCCTCGAGACCTGAATCAGGCGGGGCTCCTGCCCGCGGTGCGCATCCGCACGTAGGCGTAGACGCAGCCGGCGAACGCCAGGTCGGACAGGAGCATCAGCCCGATCGCATAGGACCCCTTGGTGCTGTAGACGGCCCCCATGATCAGGGGCGGCAGGAAGCCGCCGAGTCCGCCCATCGCGCCGACGATGCCGGTGACGCTGCCGACCTGCGCCTGCGGCGTGACTCGGGAAAGGAGGGCGAAGACGGCGCCGCTCGCGGTGCCGAGGCCGGCCGCCATCGCGAGGAAGGCGATGGTGCCGGTCCAGAACAACGGTGGGTCGAAGGCCTCGACGATGGCGAAGACCGCGACGACGGCGAGGGCCCAGGCGGTGACGACAGCGGGGTGGGTCCTGTCGCCGAGCCAGCCGCCCAACGGACGGCAGAGGACGGCGAGCAGGGCGAACCCGGCAGCCTTGGTGCCCGCGTCGGTCGGTGTGAGGTGGTACAGGGTCGTCAGGTCGGTGGGCAGGTACACACCGAACGCGACAAAGCCGCCGAACGCGATCGCATACAGAGCGGACAGCTCCCAGGTGACCCGCAGCCGGCCGGCCTGCCCCAGGCGGTGCCCCAGGCTCGTGGTGGGCACCGCGCGGTCGGGCCGGTCGCGCAGGAGCAGCGCGGAGACGACCACCATGATCGCGAGCGCCACGGCGACGGCGATGAACGGCAGGTTCTCCCCGCGTTGGTGGATGCGCGGGGTGAAGAAACCCGACAGCGCGACGCCTCCGGTGCCCATGCCGAAGATGCCGAGCGCGAGCCCGCGCTGGGCGGGCGGAAACCAGGAGTTGACAAGCGGGACGCCGATGGCGAACGTGGTCCCGCCGACTCCGAGGAGGAACGCCACGACCAGCAACGCGGCGAAGTTGTCCCGTACGACCATGACGAGCAGGACCGGCACGATGGTCAGTGCCGCGACGAGTGGGAACATCAGGCGGGCGCCGTACCGGTCGGTGAGAGCGCCTGCCGCGATGCGGCCGAGCGAGCCCACCAGCACCGGCACCGCCACGAGCACCGACTGCTGGAAGTCGTTGAGTCCGAGGTCTTCCCGGAAGGTTCCGGCGAGCGGTGCGATGAGGTTCCAGGCCCAGAAGGTCAGAGCGAAGCCGACCGTGACGATCGCGAGGTTGCTGTAGGCAAGCGCGGATGCGCGCTGCGGTGTGGTCATCGCTCGGTCGGCCTCCGTCCGGGCCGCTGCGCGCGGGCCTGGACATCGACGCCGCAGCGTGGGCAGCGCCTGCCCTTCAGCAGGCGCGCGCTGGGGTCCCACGAGGTGTCGTGCATCGCGTCCTCCCAGCGACCGCCGTACAGGCATGCCCGACCAGACTGCCGGGGCCCGACGGCCGGGGCGCGGTGGTCTGGGCCGATCGGGCTGCGCCCTTCGGGGGTCGTGCCCGGAGACCGGGATGCGCCTCGCGCCTCAGAGGCGTCTCGCGGCACCCGCAGTCATGACACACGTCTGAGCCTCCGTCACGCGGTCTCGTCGCCCCGCCCCATGCGCATGAGGACAAGGCTCAGCCGTCACCCCTGGCTTGCGGCCTCTGCGATCGTCACCCGCATGACAGCCCACCAGGTCGCGTATCCGGAAGAATCGGGACACATCATTTAGCGTGGCGACGTGACTGATCCCTGCCCGCCCGCAAGCGAGTCGTCCCCGCCCGACGCCGGGCAGCCTCGGTCCCAGCGGCCCGCCACCGGGAGATCCGTCACCCGGCGCGCCGCCCTCGCCGGGACCGTCGTGGCGCTGTTGGTGATCATTGCGATCGTCCTGGGCAGCCGGTTCCTGCGCGACTTCGACTCCGCCCTCGTCCCATATGCCGTCGCCAGCGTGTTCCTCGCCTTCGGCCTCACCTACCGCTACACCGTCTGGATCTCCTCACCCGGCGCCCGCCGCCTTTTCCGGCAGGGCTGGCGCAGCTTCTTCTCGGTCGAGAACTTCCGAAAGGCTCCCACCGCCCTGCCGAGGATGATCGCCACTTACCTCGGCTTCCAGAAATTCCTCGGCGCCCGCTCCCGCGCCCGCTGGGCCGCACATCAGCTGATCTTCTGGGGCTGCGTCCTCGCGGCCCTGATCACGTTCCCGCTCACCTGGGGCTGGTTCACCTTCACCTCGCCCACAGGCTCCGGACCCGGCTACGAGATGCGCGTCTGGGGCTTCAAGGTCCTCGGCTTCGACGCACTCAGCCTTTTCGGCTGGGCCATGTTCCACGGCCTCGACCTCGCGGCCGTCCTCGTCATCGCCGGAGCCGTCTACTTCTTGTGGCGGCGGATGAAGGACCGCGGCGCGATCACCGGCCAGCGGTTCGCCTACGACCTGATCCCGTTGATCGCTTTGATCGTCATCTCCGTGACCGGGCTTCTCCTTACTTTCTCGGCGGTCTTCCTGCACGGCGGCGGTTACGAGTTCCTCGCGATCCTCCACATGGCGGCGGTGGTCCTCACCCTCATCTACCTGCCCTTCGGGAAGTTCTTCCACATCGTCCAACGCCCGGCTGCGGTCGGGATGCAGCTGTTCAAGTACACGGCCCGGCAGGACGAGCATGTCTTCGCCTGCCGCCGCTGCGGGGAGCCGATCGACACCACCCCCTACGTCGAGAACCTCCAGGGCACCATGCGCGATCTGCAGCTCGGCTTCGAGGAGTGGGCGGAGTACTGCCCGCGCTGCAAGCGGGTGCTGCGCGGCGGTGCCTACCTCGCCCACGTCAAGAAGGGCTTCAAGTGACAGAGCCGCCCGTCCCGCTGGACCCTTCCCTCGCACCGCCGGGCACCCGCCAGTTCCGCGACGCGGGCGGCATTCCCGCCGACCGCTGGCATGCCGACCAGGAGGGCGAGACGCTCGTCCCCACCCACTGCTGCTTCTGCGGCGTCCAGTGCGGCATGTATCTGCGTGTCAACGCGCGCGGCAAGGTCTTCGGCGTCGAGCCACGCAACCACGACATCAATCGGATGCGGCTGTGCCCCAAGGGAATCAATGCATATCAGCAGGTCAACCACCCGGACCGGCTCACCGCTCCGCTGATGCGCCGCTCCCGCGACGAGCCCTTCAGCAAGACCTCCTGGGACGAGGCCCTCGACTTCACCGCCGCCGAGATGCAGCGCATCCAGGCCGCCTACGGCAACGACGCCTTCGGCGTGCTGGGCGGTGCCAGCCTCTCCTCGGAGAAGACGTATCTCGTCGGCAAGTTCGCACGGGTCGCGCTGAAGACCCGGCACGTCGACTACAACGGCCGGCTCTGCATGGTCAGTGCCGCGGGCGCCAACAAGCTCGCCTTCGGGATCGACCGGGCCGGCAACCCTTTCGCCGACATCCTCCAGACCGACTGTCTCCTGATCGCCGGCTCCAATGTCGGCGAGTGCTTCCCCGTCATGACCCAGTACGTGTGGGGAGCCCGGGACCGGGGCGCGACGCTGATCGTCGTCGACCCGCGCGAGACCGCGATCGCCCGCACCGCCGACATCCACGTGGCCCTCAAGCCAGGCACCGACTCCGCGTTCTTCAACGCCGTCCTCCACGTCGTCATCCGCGAGGATCTCGACGACAAGAGCTTTGTCACCCGCCACGCCACCGGCTGGGAGGACGTACGCGACACGGTCGGGCAGTACCCCCCGGAGAGGGCCGCCGAGATCTGCGGCATCCCCGAGCAGCAGATCGTGCAGGTCGCCCGCGCTTTCGCCCGCGCCCCCAGGGCCATGGCCTGGCACGCCCGGGGCATCGAGCACCACTCCCAGGGCGTGGAGAACTGCCTCTCGGTCGTCAATCTTTGCGTCGCCACCGGAAACATCGGCAGGCCGGGCGCCGGGTACGGCACCATCACCGGCCAGGGCAACGGGCAGGGAGGCCGTGAGCACGGGCAGAAGTCCGACCTCCTGCCCGGCGGCCGCTCGATCAACGACCCCGAGCACCGGCGCCAGATCTGCGAGATCTGGGGCATCGACGAGGCCGAACTCCCGCCCGCCGGAACCTCCATGATGGAGATGGTCTGGCAGATGCAGCACCGCGAGATCCGCGGACTGATCGGCATCTGCAACAACCCGTTCGTTTCCCTGCCCAACTACGAGGTGGTGAAGGACGGGTACGACACCTTGGAGTTCCACGCACAGTTCGACTTCTTCCTCTCCGAGACGGCGGAGAACGCCCATGTCGTCTTCCCCGTGACCACCTGGGCCGAGGACGAAGGCGTCATGGCCAACGCCGAGGCCCGCGTCATCAAGCACAACAAGGCCCAGGAGCCGCCACCGGGCGTACGGACCGACACCTGGGTCATCCGCCAACTCGCCCAACGCCTCGGTGCCGGTGACAAGTTCGACTTCACCGGCTCCCGCGACGTCTTCGAGGAGCTGCGCGTCGCCTCCGCCGGAACGGTCAACGACTACTACGGCATCACGTACGAACGCCTGGAGGAGACCGGCGGAATCGCCTGGCCGTGCCCCTCCACGGACCATCCCGGCACCCCCCGCCTCTTCGAGGACGGTCGCACCTACCACCCCGATGGCAAGATCCACCTGCAGGCGGTGGAGTGGCGCCCGCCGGTGGACCCGTACAACGACGAGTACCCCATGTCGCTGACCACCGGCCGCACGGTCGCCCACTTCCTGTCCGGCAACCAGACCCGCCGGCTCGGTGGCCTCGTCGAACAGACTCCGCGCCCCTGGATCGAGATTCACCCCTCCCACGGTTTCGCCAACGGCGATCCGGTCCGCGTCGTCACCCGCCGCGGCAGCGCGGTCTTCCCCGCCCTGGTCACCGAGGCCATCCGCCCCGACACCTTCTTCGTCCCGTACCACTGGCCGTTCCCCACCGCGGCCAACGCCCTCACCATCGACGCGCTCGACCCCCGCTCCAAGATCCCCGAGTACAAGGTCTGCGCCTGCCGCATCGAACGCGCTGAACACATCGACGAAGTTCCCGCACCCCCCACGGCCCCCGGCCACGAGGCGTATCCGGCGGCCCAGGTCTCCCGTACCGACCCCCTGCCGCCCACGTCTCCTCAGGGCCGCGGCACCGCGGAGAGGAGTTGACGACAGCGATGATGGGCAGAACGATCTTCATCGACCCGGGACGCTGCATCGGCTGCCAGGCGTGCGTCTCCGCCTGCCGAGAATGCGACTCGCACCGCGGCAAATCGATGATCCATCTGGACTACCCCGACGAAGGGCACTCCGTCGCGTCCCTTCCCACGGTCTGCATGCACTGCGAGGACCCGGTCGCCCCCTGCGCCGAGGTCTGCCCCGCCGACGCGATCCTTGTCACCGCTGACGGCGTGGTGCAGCAGGCCGACACCACCCGCTGCATCGGCTGCGCCAACTGTGTCAACGCCTGCCCCTTCGGTGTCCCGAAGATCGACCTTCAGGCGAAACTGCAGATGAAGTGCAACCTCTGCTACGACCGCACCGCCTACGGCCTCGCCCCCATGTGCGCCACGGTCTGTCCCACTGGCGCCCTCTTCTACGGCACGGTCGAGGAACTTCAGGCCGAACGCCCCGGCGTCCAGGTCGCCGACTCGTTCGTCTTCGGCGGCTCGACCGTGACCACCGGAGTCGCCATGGTCGTCCCCGCGGACAAGATGCAGTGGCCGCTGCCCGGCGGGCTGCCCGGAACCCAGTTGCCTGTGGTCGAGGTGAACGGAGCCGACGTCCGATGAGCGTCACCGAACAGCGGCCGCCCGCGGGGGAACCACAACAGCCGGACACCGCGCGGGAGGAGCTCCACGACCGGATCGCCGCCGACTCGCTCACCACCCGCCGCGACTACCTCCGGCTCGTGGCCACCGTCTCCGGCGGGCTCGCCGCCGGCGGCATCGGCGTTGCCGCCGGCGTACTGCACCGGCACGGCGACAGCGAGGGAGCCCCCGAGCCGAAGAGGATCGCCGACGGCCTGCCGCCCGGCCGGTCCATCGCATTCCGCTACCCCGGGGAGGACGACCGCGCCGTCGCCGTCCGCCTCGGGGACGGCACCCTCGTCGGCTACTCCGCCGTCTGCACCCATCTCGCCTGCGGTGTTCTGTGGCGCGAGGACAGAGGAAGCGAGGGCCAGCTGTACTGCCCGTGCCACGAGGGCGTCTTCGACCCCCGTACCGGGGAGGTGACTGCGGGCCCGCCGCCCCGGCCGCTGCCCAAGGTGCTTGTCGTCGAGGAGAGGGACGGCAGCGTCTGGGCGGTCGGCGCCACACGCTCCGGCGAGACGGTCCGGGACGCGTTCTGCCGGCAGTTCGGTGAGGACCGGCCTCAGACGGCCGCGAGGCTCGGCTGCCCAGGCACGAGCCCCGGAGCGACGGACGGCGGAGGCCCCGGAGCGACGGAGAAGGGCAGGCGTCCATGAGCACGTCCTCCCCACCGCCCGACGACGCCGGGCAGCCGTCGCCCGAACTTCCCACGAGTGCCGGCAGCAGCGGCGGCGCCGTGCTTCCACCGCGGCCTCAGTACCGGCCCGGAAGCGCAGAAGCCCGGCTGAACAGGCCGGTCCGTGAGCGCTACCCGCAGATCCGTCCCACCAGCGGCTACGGAGACCCCCGGATCCGGCACACCGGCCCTGGTCCTGGCGCCGGCAGCGAGCAGCAGCCCGAGCGCTCCTCGAAGCTCACCGCCCGTCTCACCCTCGCGCTCACCGTGATCGTCGGCCAACTCTGGGGCCTGACCGTGATCGTCGACGAGTGGATGCAAGGGGACACGGGCACCGCATGGTGGGGCGCCGGATTCCTGGTGCTCTCGTTTCTCGTGGTCCTGGGGCTGTGGCTGGTCGACCCGGAGGACCGGTGACCATGTCTGCGCGCACGGCTTCATGACCCGGGCCGCGCACGGCTCCATGACCGGTCCTTGCCCACTGTGCGCCCGGCCTCCGCGCCGGTCGCAAGTCGACGCGGTCGGCCCCGCCCAAGGGGCGGGGTGCACCGGCCGTGCATAGCGTGGCAGCGTGAGTCATCAGGCATCGAACCGCCCGGACGGAGCGATCCGCCCGGCCCACGGCTGGCTTCAGGCGCTCGGCGCGGTGCTCGCCGGCCTCGTGACCATGATCGTCACCGCAGCCCTCGGACTGTGGGCAGCCGGTGCGGCGGACCTGCCGGAGGGCGGCTTCCTGCCGGTTGTCGCGGCCGTCGTCGTGATGGCGGTCTTCGGATCCGTGGAGGTCGCCGGAGACGCCGGAGCGATCGTGGAGACGAGCGCCGGACTCACCGTCCTGCCGCTCTCCGTGACACTCGTCGGAGCCTTGACGATCGCCGCCGGCTTCCTGCGGCCTCTGCGGCACCGCGCCGTGGCCTCCGCCGGGGAACTGGCGGGCTGGGCCGCCCGGCTGGCCGTGCTCTGGGTGCTCGCGCTCGTCGGCCTCGCGGCCCTGGCCCGCCACACCTTCACCATCCCTGTCGAGGACCCGACCGGCGGCCTCATCGAGGACCTGCTGGACGTCACCCCCCGCGTCGGCTTCCGCACCGACCTGCCGCTCACCGTCCTGTTCGGGCTGCTCTGGCTGGCCGCCGTACTCGCCCTCGCCGTCCTCGTCTCCCGCGGAGCCCCGCTCCCCGCACGTCTGCTGCGCTTCCAGGAGAGTGTGCGCCCCGCCGCGTTCGCCATGGTGACGCTGCTGCTCACCTGCGTGGCGATCGGGGCGGTGATCGGCCTCGTCGTCGCGGCGACCCGAGAGCGGACCGCGGAGACCTTCGCCGTGCTCCTCCTGGGCCTGCCGAATCTTGTCTGGCTCGCGCTCACCCTCGGCCTCGGCGCCACCTGGGACGGCAAGGTCGAGGGGCCCTTCGGCCTCCCCGTTCCGAGGATCCTCGACGAGGTACTCCGCACCGGCGACATGGCCACCCTGAATCTGTCGACCCTCGCCGAACGCGACGGGCGCGCCTGGTGGCTCCTTCCGGTCGCCGCGGTGCTCCTGTCGGCAGCCGCGTTCCTGATGGCGGTCCGGTCGCCGGCCCGTGTGCGCCCCTGGCAGCACGCCCTGCACATGGCCGTCGCCCTCGTCCTCACCGTGCTGACCATCTGTCTGCTCGTACGGTTCTTCGCGCATTACAGCCTGTCGCTGCTGGGCATCGGGGACCTCGGCGGCGACCTCGCCGGGGAAGTGGCACTGCGGCCGCACCTCTGGACGGCGCTGGGTCTTGCGGCCGCATGGGGACTCGTCACCGGATTCCTCGGTGGGCTCCTCGCCTCGCGGGTCCGCCGGCGCGGCGAGGTCGCCGCGCCTCGTCAGTGACGGCCGTTCGCCCCTTCCTGCCGACGCCGGCGTGCCTGACCGGTGAACACCACAAGCGCCCAGCGTGGCGGCTCGGGCACAGGGCCCGCTTTCCCGGGCGGCGTCGCGCCGTGCTCCGCCGCCACCGTCGCCCGACGACCGCCCGTGTCCGGCACGCACGCGTCGACCCACGCGGACCAGCCGTCCGCGCACACGATCGGCCCCCGGTCGCCGCGCCGCTCGGCCGGCGGGACCGGCAGCAGCGGGTCGAGCGGAGTCGTGGGCCGGACAGGTCCGGCGACTCCCAGGAGGACTTGCCCGATCTGCGGCACGACATGTGTGGCGCGGAAGTCCCAGGTGTCCAGGGTGGTCCACGCCTATTTCCGCATGATGGCGGGCTCGTGCCGGCGCAGCAGCCGGGCCACCAGGTAGCCGAACACCACCGACAGCACCACCAGCATCCCCATGCCGAGCAGCCACACCCCCGCCGCGTGTTCGAAGAGCGGGTCGGCGGTCAAACTGCCGGGGACGATGCGACCGAGGTCGATCGTGCCCGCCATCGCGCCGAGCGCCCATCGGGACGGGACCAGCCACGCCAACTGCTCGACGACCACCACGCCGTCGAGCTTGAGCAGGGCGCCACAGAAGACCACCTGGACGATGGCGAGGAGCACCAGCAGCGGCATGGTGGCCTCTTCCTTGCGCACCACGGCGGAGATCAGGAGGCCCAGCATCATCGCCGTGAACGCCAGCAGTGCGACGGCCGCCGTGATCTCGAGGAGCGGCGGCAGCAGCACGCCCTGGCCGCCCGGCGCGTTGAGGTCGACGCCGACCAGGGCGACCAGGGTCAGCACGACCGCCTGCAGCACCGTGATCGTCCCCAGCACCACGGCCTTGGACATCAGATACGCGGATCTGGACAGGCCGACGGCGCGTTCACGCTGGTAGACGGCGCGCTCCTTGACGAGTTCACGTACCGCGTTCGCCGCGCCCGTGAGCACGCCGCCGACGCAGAGGATGAGCAGGGTGTTCAGCGCCGTCTCCTGGTCGAGCCGGCCGCCGGCCAGCGCGCGGGCCATGGCCCCCATCACGAACGGCAGCGCGATCATGATGACGAGGAATGTCCGGTCGGCGCCGAGCACGGCCGTGTACCGCCGCACCAGTGTGCGCAGCTGGGCACCCCAGCTCTGCGTCTTCGACGGCTCCGGCACCGGCCCCACGGCCGCGTCCTCCGCCTGACCCGGCTGGGACGTGGCACCCACGATGTATTGCCGGTTGAAGCGGGACTCGCGGTATGCCCCCGCCCAGTCGCGGTCGCGATCGTTCTCGAAGGCCTCGAACGCCTCCGGCCACTGAGCGAACCCGAAGAAGCGGAGAGCCTCGTCGGGCGGGCCGTAGTAGGCGATCCTGCCGCCCGGCGCGAGGACCAGCAGCCGGTCGCAGACATCCAGGCTGAGCACGCTGTGGGTGACCACGACGACCGTGTGCCCGTCGTCGGCCAGGTCGCGGAGCATATGCATGACCGACCGGTCCATGCCCGGGTCGAGACCGGACGTCGGCTCGTCGAGGAAGAGCAGGGACGGCTTCGTCAGCAGCTCCAGCGCCACGCTGACCCGCTTGCGCTGGCCGCCGGAGAGGCTGTGGATCGTTTGGCCGGCGCGCTGTTCGAGGCCCAGTTCGCGGATCACCTCGGCCACCCGGGCGTCCCGTTCCGCCGGCGCGGTGTCCTGGGGGAAGCGCAGTTCGGCCGCGTAGCCAAGGGCGCGGTGCACGGTGAGCTGAGCGTGCAGGATGTCGTCCTGCGGGACCAGCCCGATGCGTCGGCGCAGCTCCGCGTAGTCGTGGTACAGATCGCGGCCGTCGTAGAGGACCGTGCCGTGCTCGGCGGGGCGCAGCCCGGTGAGGGCGTTCAGCAGTGTGGACTTGCCCGCCCCGCTCGGCCCGACCACCGCGAGCAGGCATTTCTCGCCGACGGGGAACGAGACATGGTCGAGAAGCGTCCTGCGTCCCTGGTCCACCGACACGGCCAGCCCCTGCACGTCCAGGCAGACCTCGCCGGTGTCCACGAACTCCTGGAGCTGGCCGCCGACCAGAGCGAACGCCGAGTGGCCGATGCCGACGATGTCGCCGGCCGTCACCGGGGCGTGGTCGACGGGCAGACCGTTGAGGTAGGTGCTGTTGTGGCTGTGGAGGTCGACGATCTCGTACGTGCCGCCGGGCAGCGAGCGCAGTTCGGCGTGGTGGCGTGAGACGACCAGGTCGTCGACGATCAGCTCGTTGTCCAGCGCCCTGCCGATGTGCAGGGTGCGGGTCGGAAGCGGCCGCACGCTGGTCGGCCTGCGGAAGGCGCCGGTCGCGGAAGGCACGGAGACGGGGGACGGACGCTCGGGGGCGCGCTCCGGCGGGAGGGGTGGCGGGACGGGTTTCGAGCGGGGCGGCGGGGCGGGCTCCGGTCGGGCGTGGTCCGTCACCACGGCTCGCGGGCCGTCAGAAGCGCTCCCGAACCGGATCTCCGTACCGGGGCGGATGCCCCACGCCCGTATCCGACGCCCTTCGGCGTACGTGCCGTTGGTGCTGTCCTCGTCCTCGAGGGTCCAGCGGCCGGCGACGGTGCGGAACACCGCATGGTGCCAGGAGACGCGTGCGTCATCGATGACGATGTCGCTCAGGGGGTCACGACCGACGTGGTACGCCCGGGCCGGATCGATCACTGTGGAGCCGCCGTCGGTCTCCACGACGAGTTCGGGCGCGGTCGGCGTGCCGGACCGCTCTGCCATGTTCGAATTCTAGCGATGTGTACACCCTGCCGCCCGGGGGAGCGGGTCGCGGCCGCAGCTCCCAACTGGCACGGGGAGTGGCCGAGTCGGTGCCGCGGGTTGCGGGAAACGGGTCTCCGGGGCACCCTGATGCTTACCCAGAAGCGACACAGGCTCACTCTTCGTACTCGGGGGCCGCATACGAACGACGGGCCGTCGCGGTGAGGAGCCACGGTCATGAACGTCCAGGTTGCCTGCCACTACAGAATCGAAGTGCCGGCCTCCCCAGAGCGCATTCCCCGGATACGGCGTATCCTCGCCGCGCATCTGCGGTACTGGGGCCTCGATACCCATGTCACACCGGTCTGCAGCGCTGTCGACGAACTTGTCGACAATGTCGTCCATCACGTCGACGGAGACAAGACGTGCGTGGTGGAGCTGCGCTGGACGGGCCGTCATCTCAACGCGTCCGTCTCCGACCTGGATCGCACCCTGCCGAGGCTGCACACCTCGTCACCCACCAAGGGTGGGCTCGCCAAGGTCGCGATGCTCAGCGACAGCTGGGGCACGTGTGCGACGGACGTGGGCAAGGTGATCTGGTTCAGCCGCCGGGTCAAGGAAACCCAGCGCGTCCTGTGTGGTCCCCAGGTGCCCAAGCCGCCGGTCCGTGAGTTCAGGCCGATTCCGCTGGAATCAGTGCCCGCCGACCGGTTCGACGCACCCGCCCTCCACGTCGAAGCCGTGCGGTGACACGTCGATGTCCTCACCCGCGACGATGTCCCCCGTGACGCACCGGCCTGCCTCCTCGACCGTCACCGTGAAGTGCACCCGGCCCGTCGGCTCGACACCTGCACATTCTCCTCGATGGAGCAGTGGCCGACGAGCGCCCCGGTGACCTGACGGCACTCGGTGCGGCAGAGCCTTTGGCGGTGTCGAGTGCCCGGACTGTCAGGTCTGCGTCGCCCTCGCCTCTGCACGGCAAAGCGCTGCCGCAACCTCGAACATACGGCCGTGCTGCGCCGATGCCGCCTTGTCGGTCTCCGCCCGGCCCCGTTGCGCAGAGGGCGCGGCGGAGTCGTCTCTCACCGGTGAGGGAGCGTGTGCCTCGGCACCGCAGCCGGCAGGGCGACAGCGAGGACCATGGCCCCGGCGGCCGCACGCCGGTCGCCACGCCGGCGGTGCGGTCCGGACCGGATCGGCTTCGGGGGGCCGATCGGCTTCGCGGGCCTGGCCGAGAAGGGCCGTCGCGCGGCGAGCTGCTCCGCTTCTGGTGGCTGTGTCGGCGGGCGGGACGAGGCCCGGCACCGGACCGTCGCCTGAATACGCGTACTCAGGCGACGGCCGCGGGTCTTCATGCCGCCCTTCTGTCCTGCCGCTCTGCACGGGGCACCGTCGCGAGCAGTCGGAAGAAGTCCGCCTCGTTGCCCACGAGGCCCGCTGCGCGCAGTGCCTCGTCCGCGTCCGCCATCGGCGCGGCCAGCAGCGGCACCGCGATCGGCTCCCGCTGCGGATCGGCCAGCACGGCCCTGGTGGTCTGCAGCAGTCGCACGTACGCCTGGGCGGCGGCGAGCTCGGGGTCGTTCATCTCGCTGTTCCCCTCGTCAAGGTGTCGGTTCGTCAAGCATCTCCCGAGCCACTGACAACGGGCCTTCGGCAACGGCGAAGCCGGCGGCTCGCCCAGGGATGGCGGACCGCCGGCTCGACGCCTTGAAAACTAGAAGACGCTCACGCCGTAGACGCTGAGCGCCTCGGTGACGGGCTGGAAGAACGTGGTGCCGCCCGAGGAGCAGTTGCCGCTGCCGCCGGAGGTCAGACCGAGGGCCGTGCTGCCGGAGAACAGCGCGCCGCCGCTGTCGCCGGGCTCGGCGCAGACGTTGGTCTGGATCAGGCCGTAGACGATGTCGCCGCCGCCGTAGTTGACGGTCGCGTTCAGTCCGGTGACGGTACCGCCGTGCAGGCCGGTGGTGGAACCGCTGCGCTGGACGGACTGGCCGACGTACGCGTTGCCGGCGCCGGTGATGTCGCGGTAGCTGCCGTTGTAGAGGTAGACACGGCCGTCCGCCGCCGAGGCGTTGGAGTGGCGGATGATGCCGTAGTCGTTGTTCGGGAAGCTGGAACCGGCCCGGGTTCCGAGCACCGTCGTGTTCGCGGAGTTGGTGTACCAGGTGCTGCCGATGTTGGTGCAGTGACCGGCCGTCAGGGCGTAGTAGGTGCTGCCGCTGCGGACGTTGAAGCCGAGCGAGCAGCGTCCGCCACCCGCGTAGATGGCCTGGCCGCCCGCGATGAGCTTGTTGAACGTGCCGGGTGTGCGCTTGATCTCCAAGGCGCCTGCGCGGTCGCCCGCCGCCTTCTTGATCTGGGCGATCTCGCCGGCCGAGACGGTCGAGTCCGCCGTGACGACGAGCTTGCCGCTCTCCTTGTCGGTGTACCAGGCGGTGCCGGGCACATCGGCACCGAGCACGGCATCACTCGCCTGGGCGAGCTGGGCGGTGGTGGCCCGCGCAGAGTCGGCCGGTTCGGCCATGGCGGACGGCACTGCAAGCGCGGATGCGGCCACGAGTGCGGAAGCGACGGCGATCAGCCGTGCGCCTCTCGATACGTTGCCGAGGGGGGACAGGCGCTTGATGTTCACTACATCCTCCGGTGGGGGATCCGGGGCCCGCTGGGTGGTCGGGCCCGTCAAACACCGGCTGCGGGAACAAGACGGGAGGTACTGCGTCATGATCCTGACAACCGCTGCGCAACGAATCCTGGGCTCCCGCCCGTTCCTCGACAAGATTGCCTTTCGGCCGCTCTACGCGCGTCCATCGGCCCAGGGGCTGACAGCGCGCCGACGGCGGGGGTGATGTCCGCTCCACGGCCTCAGGTGTGCGGCGGAGCCTCCCGCCCGGAGGCGGTCGTCGGTGACGGCGGAGCAAAGCCCATGGATCGTTTGCTGATGGGTAGTCAGTCGATCGGTCCGTCAGGAGGCGGGGCCGCCTTCGCGCACGCCCTCGGGGTCAGCAAACGGAATGCCGCTTTCTGTTTTTGCTGCTCAGCGTCGACAAGGGCTGACCGGGCAGTGAGCCCCGCCTTGGTGTCCCTCGCGATTGCCCGCCCCGGCGTCGGCGGGTGGCCGCCGACCCCGTTGCAGTGGCTCCCGCACATCTGCTGTGCCGGGTCGGCCTCTGCGCCGAGGCCGCGAGAAGGCGCCACGCGTGCCACCGCCCCCGGCGTGCCGACGCATCTCGGCCGCGACGGCGACCGCGCATCACCCGCCCCTGGGCCCCCGGACGTCACACCTTTATGCCTCAATCACTCCTGTTCGACCGGCGTGAACGGGTGGCCGAATGTCGACCGTCGTACGGTGACGCCATGTGCTGGAGCGCGACGGCCGATCTCACGGCCGGCACGGGCATCACGGCCGTCGGCGTGGCCTGCGCGGCAGCCACCGTCCGCCGTCGCCGGCCCAGGGATCTGCCCCTCGCCGCGCTACCGGTGCTGCTCGGAGCACACCAGATCGTCGAGTCGGTGGTACGGCGTTTGGGCGGCGGGGCCAGTCCCGCCACCACCCTCCGGGCGGTCATCGCCCTGCCGGTGCTCGCCGTTCGGGTGCCGCTCGGGGTGCTTCTCGCCGTATCCCGTCCCTGCACGGCAGGCTCGTCGCTCCGGCCGGCCCGGCGTCACCCGTCCGGTCGTCTCGAACAGGCGGGCACCGTGTCGCTGTCCGTTGCATGGCAGCATGAGACCTTCCATCCTTCGCGGCCGACGCCGCACCGCCGTCTGTGGTGCCCTCCTCGCCGCCGCCTGCCTGATGACCTCCGGTTGCTCGGACGACAGCACGCCGCAGGAGGAACAGACCAAGAACACCCAGGCCCTGTGCGATTCACTACGAGATATGAAAACCGACGCGCAGAAGCTGGCATCCATGGACCGGTCGACGTCCACCCTCGATGACATCAAGGCCGCGCGCTCGGATGTCTCGGACGCGTTCCAGGACGTGAAGGAGGACGCCAAGGGAATCGGTGAGGCCAAGGCCGACGAGATCTCCCAGGCGTACGACGACCTGAAGAGCACGGTGGACGGCCTCGCCGGCGACACCACGGCAGGCGAGGCGATCCAGCAGGTCAAGCCTCAGGTCGACAAGCTGCTGAGCGCCATCCGTACGTCGGAGACCTCGGTGAGCTGCTGACCGGTCCCTCCTTGCTCTGGGTCTACTCCTCGTCGCCGTGGGCGGGGCGATCCTCAACGGGGGGGGGCGTGGGGGCGTCTGTTGTGCCGGCTCAGTGGTCGGCATGCGGCTCGTCGCATGATCAGGCGGGGACTGCACCGGGATGTCTGCCGCCTTCTTCGTCGAGACGGTCAACGAGGATCATCGCCACGTCGTCCGCCAGGTGGCCGTCGGTGTGGCGGAGCAGTGCCTGGTGCAGTTCTTCCAGGAACTCGGACGGACTGGTGCTTGCGGGAATCTCTTCCATGGCTTGTGCCAGGGCGAAGAAGTGGTTGTCGCGGTCGCGGGCCTCGATCACGCCGTCGGTGTACAGCAGCAAGCGGTCACCGGGGGAAAGCGGATAGCTCTCGGGCTTGGCGGGAGGGCAGGTGAAGAGGTCTTCCAGGCCAAGAGGCGGCAGTGGCGAGGCGGGCATCAGGGTTTCAATCCTGCCCTGGTGCAGCTTCAGCGGAGGCGGATGACCACGGTTGACCAGTTGCACCACGTGCTCGTCGGGCACCTGGGCGAGGAGCGCGGTGGTGAATCCCTCCATCAGGGCTTCCTGGTCGAAGGCACCGGGCACGGCGGCCTCCCGTCGCAGAGCAGCCGTGCAGCGGTTCATGACCTCCACCAGGTCGTCCTCGTAGTGCGCGAACTCTCGGAACGCGCCCAGTGCGACCGCCACCGCATGCACGGCGGCCAGTCCTTTGCCTCGGACGTCGCCCACGATCAGCCGGTCGCCGTAGGGCGTCTTGGCGGCGGCGTAGAGGTCGCCGCCGATCTGTGCGCCCGTCCCAGCGGCGAGGCCCAGGCTGGCCGCACGCACGTGGCCCAGTTGCTCGGGGACGGGGCGCAGGATGACCTTCTGAGCCGCTACGGCGATCCGGCGCACCTGATCGAGCTCACTCTGCCTGCGCGCCTGTACGGCGCTGCTCGTGATGAATCCGGCCAGGGACACCATGGCGAGAGCCAGCAAGTTGGTATAGACCTGCAGGGTGCCCCAGGCCTGGTTGAAGGTGGCGGTGGTCGCGCTGATCGCCAACGCGAGAGCCGCCGCCGACAGGGTGCCCTTCGGGCCCATCGTCACCGCGGCCAGCGCAGGCGTCGCGACGAGAAAGGGACCCGTGTACACGAAGTGTGCAGGCGTCAGTTCGATGACCAGCACGGCCAGCGCGAGCGCGAACGGCACACACTGCGCCGGCGTGAAGATGATTCGGCCATGACCGCCCGCCCCTGGTCGAGGAGGTGAGCGGTGGAGCAGATTCATGCGTACAGCCTCCCTCGCTGAGGTTGAACACTCCACTCAACGCCCCTGTGCGCCGATGCCGCGGGCGGCCTCCGGGCGCCGCGAGCTCCGCCGGGAGCTGTTCGCGGACCAGGCAGCCGGAGCGCGCAGGGGCAGGCCACGAGGCCCTACGTGCGTTGGTGGAGTTCGATGGCCAAAGGGGTGGCGGTGAACATGGAGGAGTACGTGCCGACGGCGAGGCCGAGGAGCAGGGCGAGGGCGAAGTCGGTGAGGGAGCCGCTGCCGAGGACGGCCAGGGCGGTGAGGATGAATGCGGCGCCCATGCCGGTGTTGACGGTGCGGGGCAGGGTCTGCACGAGCGCCCGGTTGGCGATGGCCGCGAAGGGTGCCGTGCGGTCGCGCCGGCTCAGCTCCCTGATGCGGTCGAAGACGACGACGGAGTCGTTGACCGAGTAGCCGATGACGGTCAGCAGCGCGGCGAGGAAGACGCCGTCGATGGGTTTGCCGAGCCAGGCGAAGATGCCGACGAGGATCACCACGTCGTGAGCGAGGGCGGCGACCGCTGAGGTGCCGAACAGCCAGCGGAAACGTGCCGCGAGGTAGAGCAGCTGGGCGCCGAGGGCGACGGCCAGGGCGATCAGGGCGCCCTGGCGCAGTTCCTTGCCGAGGCTGGGGCCGATCGTTTCGTCACGGAGCTTGTCGGCCTGGCCGGTCAGCGTGCTGATCGTTTCGGTGACGGTTGCCGCTTGGGCGTTGGTCAGCCGCTCGGTGCGGACGGTGAGCCGGCTGTCGCCGGAGGTCTGGACGACAGCGCGGGGAAATCCGGCGTCGGCGAGTGCGGTGCGGGCCCGGTCGGGGTCGACGGGCGTGGCTGTGGTGTATTCGATGAGGCGGCCCCCGGTGAAGTCGATGCCGAAGTCCAGGCCCCGTACGGCGATCCCGGAGGCTGACAGGGCCAGGACGATGGCGGAGACGGCCAGCCACCGCCGGGGGCGGCGCATCAGGTGGGGGCTTGTGCGGGTGAGGCGGTCGCGGACGCTGCCGGTGTGGGCGATGCCTGTCAGGCGGGGGCGGCGGTGCAGCCGGCGCCTGGACAGGGCGTGGTCGGCGAGGGCGCGGGTGATGACCAGGGCGCTGAGCATGGACGCGAGGACGCCGATGCCCAGGGTGACGCCGAAGCCGCGGACGGGCCCGGAGGCGAGGAAGAACAGCAGGCCGGCGGCGATGAGGGTGGTGATGTTGGAGTCGGCGATCGCGCTGAACGCGCCGCGGAATCCTGCGGTCAGCGAGGAGCGGGGGCTGGGCCGGTTGCGAGAGGCGTACTCTTCGCGGGCGCGTTCGAAGACGAGGACGTTCGCGTCGACGGCCATGCCGATGGCCAGCACGAACCCGGCGAGGCCCGGGAGGGTGAGGGTGGCGCCCAGGGCGGCCAGGACGGCGTAGGAGATCAGGCCGTAGCAGGCCAGCGCCACGGTGGCCAGAGCTCCGAGGATCCGGTAGACGGCGGTGATGAACAACGCCGTCAGCGCGGTGCCCACGACGGCAGCCCAGGCGCCGGCGGCGATGGCCTGCGCGCCCAAGGTGGGGCCGACGGTGCGCTGCTCGACGGTTTCGACGGGTACGGGCAGGGCGCCGCCGTTGACGAGCAGGGCCAGTTCCTTGGCTTCGTCGGCGCTGAAGGATCCGGTGATCTGCGTGGAGCCGCCGCTGATGCCCGAGCCGCAGCCGACCGAGGGGTCGACCTGAGGCGAGGAGATGATCTTGTCGTCCAGGACGATGGCGACCCTTCGGGACGGGTCACCTGCCGGGTGGCAGGCGGCCTCGCCGGTCAGGCGGGCCCAGCCGTCGCCGCCGGATCCCTCGAAGTCGACGGTGACGTGCCATCCGGCACCGCCCTGTTGGTCGAACCGGGCGGCGGCCTCCTTGACGCCCTTGCCGGTCAGCGCGGCCGCCGCCAGGCGCAGGTGCCGGCCGGACTCGTCGGCGAGCACCAGCTCACGAGGCCGTTTCGGCAGCGGTTCGGCGGCGTCATCGGCACGGGTGGCCGTGTCGATCACCTGGTGGAAGGTGAGCTGGGCGGTGCGGCCGAGTACGTTCGCGGCCTGGGCGGGGTCCTGTACGCCGGGCAGTTCGACGACGATGCGGTTGCTGCCGGAGCGGACGAGGGTGGGTTCAGCGACGCCGAGCGCGTCGATGCGGCCGCGCAGCACCTCCAGGGTGCGGTCGGTGGCATCGCCGTCTGCGTCGGAGTCGGCCGTGGGGCGGGTTTCCAGCACGATCTGCGTGCCGCCGCGCAGATCGAGTCCCAGATGGACGGGCACGGTGAGAGCGACGTACAGCGACAGGGCGACAGCGGCGAGGGCGAGCAGCGCTCGGATGCGCGAGGCGCGGGTCAACGGAAGCCTCCGGCAGGCACACCGCGGCCAGGGCAGTGGCGGCGGTCAACGGAAAAAAGGGAGAGTTCAGGTGCCTGGGACTGGAGGTGGTGCTCGCCCTTGGTGTCGGTCCACCGAAAGCGGACGGACGGGTGGGCTCGCTGCCGGCAAGGCCACGCGCGTGGACGACGGCGGGCCGGAGGGCTTGCAGTATGAGGTGGGGGCGGCGGTGCTCGGCCGCTCGCCGGTCAGATCGCGAGGGCTTCGGACCAGGGTGGTGCGGACGGCGGCGTGGCCGTCATCCGCCCGGGGGCCGCTGCCTGCCTGCACCGCCCCGGAGGCCGGCGCCGGGCCGGCCGGCATGTGGGGCGCGAGGCTGCCGTACGACGGGGGATGGAGCAGGGCGGTGAGGACGGCCAGCAGGACAGCGGTCATCGCGGCCCGGCTGAGGCCGCCCGGGCGGGGGACGGTGTGCACCGAGCGTGTCATGCACCGTCCCCTTCTCGTGTCTCGGTAGTGGCTGGGCGGAGCCTTCTCGCGTCTCAGTGGTGGCTGGGCGGAGCGGGTCGCACATGGGCCTCAAGGCCCTGGCCGGGGAGTGGCAGCCGGAACCTTGAGGCAGTCATCGGGGCGGAGCAGGGTCAGGGTTCGATGAGGCCGGCGCGGATGGCGTAGCGGGTGAGCTCCAGGCGGTCGCGCAGGCCGAGTTTCTGCAGCACGTTGGCCCGGTGCCGGTGGACGGTCTTGATGCTGATGAAGAGCATCTCGGCGATCTCCTTGGAGGAGTGGCCCTCGGCCACGAGCTTGAGCACCTCCTCTTCCCGGGGGGTGAGGACCTGTTCGGGGGGTTCCTCGCCGTGGCGGACGCGGTCGAGGTAGTTGCGGATGAGGGCGGTGACCGCGCCCGGGTAGAGGAAGGGCTCGTCGCGCATGGAGGCCCGGCAGGCGGCGACGAGGTCGCGGTCGGCAACCGACTTCAGCACGTACCCGCTGGCGCCGGCCTTCAGCGCCTGGAAGAAGTACTGCTCGTTGTCGTGCATGGTCAGGATCAGCACGCGCAGGTCGGGATTCAGCGCGAGCAACTCGCGTGCGGCCTGCAGGCCGGTCATCCGCGGCATGGCGATGTCCAGTACCGCCAGGTCGACTTCGTGACTGCGGGCCAGGGCGATGGCCTCCGCGCCGTCCCCGGCCTCGGCGACGACCCGAAGGTCCGGCTCCCGGTCGAGGATGAGCCGCACCCCGCGCCGGACCAGCGCGTGGTCGTCGGCGAGGAGGATACGGATCACGCGCGTGTCGCTTGCGGTCATGGCTGCATCCTGGGGCCGGGCACGGTCAGCAGGACCTGGGTACCGGCCTGCGGCTGGGAGGTGACATCCAGCGTGGCCCCGATGAGCAGCGCCCGCTCGCGCATCCCGCGAATTCCCGCGCCTTCCTGGGCGATGCCTGTCCCGCGGCCGTCGTCCGCGACGGCGAGCACCACCGTGCCGTCGGTATGGCGCAGACTCACCTCCACATGGCCGGCCTCGGCGTGGCGGGCCACGTTGGTCAGGGCCTCCTGCGCGACCCGGTACAGCACCAGTTCGGTTTCCTGGTCGAGTTCGGGCAGGCCGGCATCGAAGCGGCGCACCACGCGCAGCCCGGTGTGGGTGGCGAACTCGGTGGTCAGGGAGGTCAGGGCGCTGACCAGTCCGAGATCCTCCAGAACGCCGGGCCGCAGCCGGCGCACCAGGCGGCGGACCTCGTCCAGGCTCTCGCGGGTGATCTCCTGCGCCTGGTGCAGCTCACCGCGCAGGGGCTCCTCCGCCTCGTCCGCCGCTCGTTTCAGTGTCAGCAGGATCGCGGTCATGCTCTGGCCCACCTCGTCGTGGAGTTCCTGGGCGATGCGGCGCCGTTCGGCCTCCTGCGCGAGCAGCGCGCGGGCGCTGCTGGTGGCCCGTTCGTGCTCCAGCCTCTCCAGCATGGCGTTGAAGGTGCGGATCAGCTCGGCGGCCTCCCCTCGGCCGTGCTCCGGCAGCCTCTGTCCCGGCCGCAGCAGATCGACGGTGGTCATCAACCTGGTGAGCCGGTCCAAGGGGGCGAGTCCGATCCGCAGCAGGGCCGCGTTGGCGATGAGCATGACCACCAGGCCGGCCACCAGGATGACCGCCTCGGTCAGCACGACCGGCACGGAAACGGTCACCGGAGCCCACAGCAGCAGCGCGGTCGCCGCCCCCAGCACCACCGCGTTGAGGGCGAAGATCCGCCAGAACAGGGACACCGCGACGACCTTCCTCTTTCCGTGACACGGCTGTTGTCGTTCTCAGCCGTCGCAAGACATCGCATACCCCGGGCATGAGCCGCGGCTGCTGTGGACCGGCTTGCTGCCAGCCTCCCGCGGCCGGGCGGTTCATGCCATGGGCACCAATGCCCATTTCCGACCCCGCCCGCCCGCCCGGCCTCCGTCTCTTGCCCAAGGCGGCCCTGGCGCGCGTGCAACCGAGCAGGTCAACGACGGGGGAGCGTAATGCTGTCGAAGAGGTCCTCTCCGAGTTCGTGACGAATCAGTGAGTCGATGGCGTTGGCGCGAGGAACGTACACGAAGGGCCGCCAGGGGTGGATCCGGTCGTTGAACCATGGCGTCTGCCAGTCGGTTGTCGTTCTCATGAATTCTTTGGCGAATTGAGCTTCTCGGGCTTCTGGATAGCTGACCTCGTTTTCCAGGCAGCCGTCCAGACACGCGTCCACATAGGACTGCACGATGGGGAAGCGCTCGCTCGGATAACGTCGGGCGACGTTTGCGAAATACCACACGGTGCCGACTGGAGGACTTTTGCTGCCATCCAGCATGGAAATGTCGCGTGACGGGATCCGAGTAAGCCGGTACCCGGATTCACGTCGCGCGAAGGCCCTGAGTTCCTCCGGGGCGACAGCGAAGATGACGCCATTGCATCTGGCGTCCCTTTTGGGGACGGCCCCCACATACGTAGGGCCCCAGCTGGCCGTGTCCACCCGGTCGTACCAGCCGCGGCTGATTCCCCTAACTACCGCCGGCACGGCTTCTTCCGCCTTGAGCCAGGTGGTGGTCCGCGATTCTCGCTGAATCAGGGACCCGTACCCGAAGATATAGTTGCGCTCCGTCAGTGACGGCAACGGTTCAGGATTTCCCGTCGGGCTGGGCTTCGGGGGGCCCGTATCGTTGCAGGCGCCCACGAATACACCGCCCGCCCCGAGGGCAATCATCCCTCCCAGTTGAATCGCTTTGCGCCGTTCGATTGCGCACTCAAGGTTCATCTGTGTCTCCAGGTTGCACGGTGCAGGAGAGGGGTCCTGTCGGAGTCCGCCTCGACCTGTGCAGCCATCATCACGTTCGCCATAAAGGGGATGCGATGTGACACGCGTTGAGTTCGACCTACGGTCGCCAGGTCCGCGATGTGGCATTTCTCCTGAGCGGCACCGGCGCCGACCCCTCCGGGCCCGCCGCCGAGCGCTCCGGACGACGGTCCGAGTCCGCCGTGTCGTCCGGCCCCGAGGCAACCAGCCACGGCTGCTCCACGTTCTTGCGGGCGGGCAGGAAGGCGGCCAGTACGAACCCGACGAGCACGGCGGCCGTGGCGATCAGGAACGCGATGCGGAAGCCCTGCATGCTCGGCACCTCCGCCGCGCCGACGCGCACGGAGGTGTGCGCGAGCACCATGCCGATGACCGCGCTCGACACGGACGTGCCGATGGAACGCATCAGCGTGTTCAGCCCGTTGGCCGCCCCGGTCTCCGACGGGTCGACGGCGCCGATGATCAGCGTCGGCAGCGACGAGTACGCAAGGCCGATACCGGCGCCCACCACCACGGAGACAACCACCGTCTGCCAGGCCGCGCTCATCAGCCCGAGACCCGCGCCGTAACCGATCGCGATGACCAGCAGACCGAGCATCAGCGAGACCTTCGGTCCGCGCCGAGTCGAGATCCGCGCGTACAGCGGGGCCACGAACATCATCGTGATGCCGAGCGGGGCGACGCACAGACCCGCGACGACCATCGACATGCCCAGGCCGTAGCCGGTCGACCGGGGCAGCTGCAGCAGCTGGGGGAGCACCAGGGAGATCGCGTAGAAGGCGACTCCCACCATGATCGAGGCGAGGTTGGTCAGGAGCACCTCCCGCCTCGCGGACGTCCGCAGGTCGACCAGCGGCGTCGAACTGCGCAGCTCCCACAGGCCCCACAGGAGCAGGAGCACCGCGGCTCCGCCGAACAGGCCGAGGGTGGTCGGCGACGTCCAGCCCCAGTCGGTGCCCTTGGTGACCGGCAGCAGCAGACACACGAGTCCGGCGCTGAGCCCGAGCGCGCCGAGCCGGTCGAAGCGGCCCGGCGCGCGCAGCGGCGACTCCGGGACGACAAGAACGGTCAGCAGCATCGAGAGGAGGCCCAGGCCGGCGGAGGCGAAGAACAGTGCGTGCCAGTCGGCGTGCTGGGCCACGAGTGCCGCGGCGGGGAGCGCCAGTCCGCCGCCGACCCCGATCGACGAGCTCATCAGCCCCATCGCGGCCCCGAGCCGCCGCGGCGGCAGGAGATCGCGCATGATGCCGATGCCGAGCGGTATCGCACCCATGGCGAAGCCCTGCAGCGCACGCCCGACGATCATGATCAGCAGGTTGTCGGTGAAGCCGCAGACGAGGGAACCGAACACCATCACCGCGAGGCTCGTGAGCAGCATCCGGCGCTTGCCGTACAGGTCGCCGAGCCGTCCCATGACTGGGGTCGCGACAGCACCCGCGAGCAGCGTGGCCGTCAGCACCCACGTCGCGTCGGCGGCCGACGCGGCCAGGAGCGTCGGCAGGTCCTTGATGACCGGGACCAGGAGGGTCTGCATCACGGCGACAGCGATTCCCGCGAAGGCCAGGACGGGCACGACGCCCCTGGTTCTGTGCTCCGGCGGATCAACCGGCACGTCCCCGGGACTCCGCGCGGGCGGTTCGGTCGTCGACTGCTGCATGCGGGCGGCCTCCGGGGCGGCGGACGTGAAGGAGCGCCGGGCGATCGGCCCGGCGCTCGTCAGCAAGGGCAGGCGGCTGATGCCGCCCGCCGAAAGTACATGAACCTTGAACGTTCGTACGGCTCGTAGATATTCCGGGCGGCTACACCTTTCTCCATGTTCCGGCCGGAGGGCGCGTGGGTACCCGACGGTCCCCGCGGTCCGCCTCGGGCATCCGGCCCCGGTCCGCTCGCACCCGGAAGGCCGCCGGGTCAGGCTGGAGTGGTTGCGGAGACTGCGCGGCGGCGTGCCGGGAAGCAGGAGCAGGACACGCGGGGACGACATCCGAGAGGCAGGAAACACGGTGAACAGTGCACAGGAATCCGCGACGTCCGTCGCTGTGACGCTCAGCGGCTGCTCCAGGGAGGACGCCGACGCCGTCTTCCGAGCCCTGAGCCGGTCGTTCGACTCGGAGCGTGAGGCGGGTGACACCCCCCAGTACGTGTCGGAGGGCCACATGACCGTGTGGTCCTCGATCTTCGACGTGGCCAAGCCGCACGGCGACGCGGAGCCGGTGCGGCTCGCGGCGCCGGTGACGGCGGAGTTGCAGGGCGGCTACTGGGCCGTGGACCGGATGCAGGCGACGCTGGCCGCGGCCTTCGACCTGCTGGAGGAGGGCATGGCCGCGGGTGACCAGGAGAAGGACGTCCAGTTGCGGCTCTGCAGCGGCGTCCACCAGGACGAGATCTGACGGTCGCGCCCCGGCGCGCCCGCTCAGCACGAGCGCGCCCCGGCACGGCACAGGACCCGCCCGGCACAGCAGCAAGAGGAGGACCGCTCATGCCCATCGCCACCGTCAACCCCGCGACCGGCGAGACTCTCAAGACCTTCGAAGCGCTGGGCCCCGAGGAGATCGAGCGACGTCTCGCCCTGGCCCGGTCCGCCTTCGAGCACCACCGCACCCTGCCCTTCAGCGACCGGGCGGCCCTGCTGAACCGGGCCGCCGACCTGCTGGAAGAGGACCAGCAGAACATCGCCCGGGTGATGACCACGGAGATGGGCAAGCCGATCGGCGCCGCCCGCGCGGAGGCGGCCAAGTGCGTCAAGGCCATGCGGTGGTACGCCGACCGTGCCGAACAGCTGCTGGCCGACGAACATCCGCCGGCCGACGACGTCGAGGACTCCGGAGCCGCACGGGCCACCGTCCGCTACCGGCCGCTCGGCGTGGTACTCGCCGTCATGCCGTGGAACTTCCCGCTCTGGCAGGTCGTCCGCTTCGCGGCGCCCGCCCTGATGGCCGGCAACGTGGGCCTGCTCAAGCACGCGTCGAACGTGCCCCAGACCGCGCTGTACCTGGAGGACCTGTTCAGCCGCGCCGGATACCCGCAGGGCTGCTTCCAGACTCTGCTCGTCGGCTCCGGCGCGATCGAGTCCGTCCTGCGCGATCCCCGGGTGGCCGCCGCGACACTCACCGGCAGCGAGGGCGCCGGCCGGGCCGTCGCCACCGTGGCGGGGGACGAGGTCAAGAAGACCGTGCTGGAGCTCGGAGGCAGCGACGCCTTCGTCGTCATGCCCTCCGCGGACCTCGGGCGCGCGGTGAGCACCGCGGTGACGGCCCGCGTCCAGAACAACGGTCAGTCCTGCATCGCCGCCAAACGGTTCATCGTGCACACCGACGTGTACGACGACTTCTGCGACCGCTTCTCGGCCGCCATGGAGGGACTCACCGTCGGCGACCCGATGGACGAGGCCACGGATGTCGGCCCGTTGGCCAGTGAGCAGGGCCGACAGGATCTCGAGGAGCTCGTCGACGACGCCGTGAACCGCGGGGCGACGGCACGGTGCGGAGGCCGCCGGCCGAGCAACTTCGACCGCGGCTGGTACTACGAGCCCACCGTGCTGACCGGTATCTCCCAAGAGATGCGCATCCATCACGAGGAGGCCTTCGGTCCGGTCGCCTCCGTCTACCGGGTTTCCGGTGTCGGCGAGGCCGTCGCCGTCGCCAACGACAGCCCCTTCGGCCTCAGCTCGAACGCGTGGACCCGCGACGAGGCCGAGGTGGAGCGGTTCGCCCGGGATCTCGAGGCGGGCGGTGTGTTCTTCAACGGGATGACCGCGTCCCACCCGGCGCTGCCGTTCGGCGGAGTCAAACGGTCCGGCTACGGGCGCGAGTTGTCCGGTCACGGCATCCGCGAGTTCTGCAACGTCACGACCCTGTGGCACGGCGCGCAGTAAGGAGACTGAGCATGGTGCGGTTCGGATACACGATGATGACCGAGCAGGCCGGCCCGCGGGAGCTCGTGGGCCATGTGGTCGCCGCGGAGAAGGCGGGCTTCGACTTCTCCGTCATCTCCGACCACTACTTCCCGTGGCTGGCCTCGCAGGGCCACGCGCCGTATGCCTGGAGCGTCCTCGGAGCGGCCGCCCAGGCCACCTCGCGCATCCCGCTGATGACCTTCGTGACCTGCCCGACCATCCGCTACCACCCGGCGGTCGTCGCCCAGAAGGCGGCGACGGTGCAACTGCTGTCCGAGGGGCGCTTCCGGCTCGGGCTCGGCTCCGGCGAGAACCTCAACGAGCATGTCGTCGGCGCCGACTGGCCGGCCGCGCATGTGCGCCTCGAGATGCTCGACGAGGCGGCCGGCATCATCCGCAGGCTCCTCGACGGCGAGCACGTCACCCACCACGGCGCGCACTTCGACGTCGTCGACGCCAAGCTCTGGGACGTGCCCGAGGAGCGGGTGCCGATCGGAGTCGCCGTGTCGGGCGACAAGTCCTGCGCGGTCGCCGGCCGGACGGCGGACCTGGCCATCGCCACCGAACCGAAGCGGGAACTCCTCGAGGCCTTCGACCAGTACGGCGGCTCCGGCAAGCCTCGCATCGGACAGCTGCCCGTCGCATACGACACCGACCGCGACGCCGCGGTGAAAAGGGCGCACGACCAGTTCCGCTGGGCCCTCGGCGGCTGGCGGGTCAACGCGGAGCTCCCGGGACCCCCCTCGTTCGAACAGGCCACCTCACTGGTCACGCCGGACGACGTGGCCGAGGCGATCCCCTGCGGCGACGACATCGGCGTCTTCACCGAGGCCGTGCGCCCCTATGTCGAAGCGGGCTTCGACGAGGTCGCCCTAGTCCAGATCGGCGGCGACCAGCAACAGCCCTTCCTGGACTGGGCGCAGAGCAAACTGCTGCCCGCACTGCGCGCACTGTGAGTCGGTGAAATGGGCGGCAGCGCGGTCATCGTCATCGACATGATCAACACCTATGACCATGCCGACGCCGACCTGCTGCTGCCCTCCGCCGAGAAGGCGGTACCCGCCGTCGTGCGGCTGCTGGAGACCGCGCGCGGCCAAGGCGTGCCGGTCATCTACGTCAACGACAACTTCGGCGAGTGGCGCTCCCACCACGGCGAGATCCTGCGGACCGCCCTGTCCGGCGACCACGCGCACCTCGTCGAGCCCGTGCAGCCCGACGAGAACTCGCTCTTCGTCGTCAAGGCCCGCCACTCGATCTTCTACGAGACGCCGCTTGCCTATCTGCTGGGTCAGCTGGACGTACGGCACGTCGTGCTCTGCGGTCAGGTGACCGAACAGTGCATCCTGTACTCCGCCCTCGACGCCCACATCCGCCACCTGGACGTCAGCGTTCCCCGGGACGCCGTCGCCCACATCCACCAGGACCTGGCGGACGCCGCGTTGCGGATGATGCGGCGCAACATGGGCGCCGAGATCGTCACCGTCGACACCGTCCGGTTCTGAACACCGTGTTGGGTACTGCCGGGCGACGCGGCAGCAACTCGCCCGGCCGTGCCCGCCGGACCGTGAGCCGCCCGCCGAGGACACGGATACCCGCGCCGGCCCGGCCTGTGCCGTGCGATGATGCCCCGGTACCCCATGGTCTCGGAGGTCCGCGGGTGACTGACTCGTACGACGTGGACCCGCAGGAAGCACCGTTGCCCCAAAGGGTGGCCGCATTGAAGATCCGCCGGATGACGGACCCGCCGGGAATGCATGTGACCGGTGAGGTCGTCCTGACCACGCACGACGCGTGGGAGCATGCCCTCGAGGACCTGGTCGCAGGGGACGGCGACGTCCACCTGGACCTGTCCAGTGTGACGTTCGTGGACGTCGCGGGCGCGTCCGCGGTGGCCGTCGCGGCCCAGCACCTCGGCACGGGACGACGCATGGTCCTGCAGAGGCCGCCGCGTGCACTGCGCCGCGCGCTGGAGATGTTCTGGCCGGATCTGTCGGTGATCGAGGTGACGCGATGACCCGCGTCGCCGATTCGTTCGTCCACCCCGCGCTGTTCTACCGGGGTACCGAGGAGTATCTGGCCGGGACGGTGCCGTTCATCCAGGACGGGCTCGCCGCGGGCGAGCCGGTGGCCGTGGCGGTCCCCGGCCACAAGCTGGCACTGCTGAGGGCCGAGCTGGGGGCGGACGCCGATGCCGTGCACCTCGTCGACATGGAGGACGCCGGCCGCAACCCCGGGCGCATCATTCCCCGGGTGCTCCGGGCCTTCGCGGACGCCCACCCGAACGGGCGGGTGCACATCATCGGTGAACCGATCTGGCCCGGCCGTACGCCGGTCGAATACCCCGCCTGTGTTCAGCACGAGGCGCTGATCAATGCCGCTTTCCATGGCAGGAGCGTCACCATCCTCTGCCCGTACGACGCCGCGGAGCTCGATGCCGAGGTCCTCGCCGACGCGTACGCCACGCACCCCGTCGTCGTCGACGGAGGCAGACAGGAGCGCAGCGGCACCTTTGACCCCGACGGCGTCGTGGCCGCCTACAACCGGCCGCTGATCCGACCGCCGCACGCCGACATCTTGACGTTCGACGCCGAACGCCTCCCCGTCGCACGGAACTTCGCGGTCGACCAGGCGAAGGCCCTGGGCCTGGCCGGCGAACGCCTCGACGACTTCGCCCTGGCCGTCGCCGAGCTGACCACCAACAGCGTGGTGCACGGCGGCGGATCCGGCACCGTGGCGGTGTGGGCGGAGGACGGCCAGATCCTGTGCGACGTCCGGGACTTCGGGCAGCTGAACGACCCACTTGCCGGCCGGCGCCCGCCCGTGCGCGACCAGATCGGCGGCCGGGGCCTGCTGATGGTCCACTACCTCTCGGACCTGGTACGCGTCCATACCGGCCCCGAGGGCACCGCGATCCGTTTCCACCTCACGACCTGACGGCCCCCGGCGACGGCCCCAGGGCGAAGACCCAGGTGGCGGCGTACGTGACGGAGTCTGCGGCTATCCTGTGGGGCGCGCGCCGACGCGCGTTCAGCACGCCCGGCAACGGGTGAACCACCCGACATGCCGGGGCCTTGTTCGGTGGCACGGCGGAAACGGAGCCGTCATGGACCAGCTGCACTTCGAGAAGATCACTTCCTTCGTCGAGGACCGGCTCCGTCCGCTCTTCGACGCCGAGACCGGCAGCGAGCACGGCTTCGGAATGGACGACACCTCCCGGGCCCTGCGCGCCCTGCGCGGCACGGTTTCGAGCGCAGCGGCCGTGAAGGGGATCCTCGAACAGCGCAGCACGGCCGAGACGGAGCTCCGAAAGGTCATGGACCAGACACTCGCCTGCAACTGGGACCAGCTGGTCGCTGTCGCGCGGCACTGGGAGGACCACCCCGACTTCCGGCCCGCGTTCAAGCGCGGCTCCTGGGACTTCGAGACCCAGCCGTCGGGCCCGGCCGCCGCGAAGGGCTGAGCGCGCGCACCGGGAGCAGGTTCGCTAGGGCCTGGGACGGGTCAGATGCTCTGCGATGCGGGCGCCCCACGTCCGGATGTCGGCGCGTGTCGCGGACACGTGCAGGACGGCGTGGGGCAGCAGACCGGCCAGTGCTTCCGCGGTCGACAGGGGGTGGCCCGGGTCGTCCACCCAGCTGAGGACCAGGGTGGGCTGACGCAGCGCGGCGATCGCGCCGGGGGAGGGCAGGTCGGACACCGACAGCCCGCGGAGGACCGCGGGCAGTGTCCGCTCGGTCGGCGTCGGGGGGACCTCGGGGACGTCCGCCACGACGGCGGGGCGGGGCTGCTGCGCCTTGGCGGCGAGCCACGCGTCCAGGCCCTGTTCTTCGATGGTGTCGGCGGATTCACGGTCGGCCCGCGCATGGGCCTCCCGCGTCGTCCACGCCGTCGGTGGGATGAGCAGGACCAGGCGACAGAACCGGTCCGGTGCGTGCACAGCCGCGTGCAGTACCGTCCCGCAACCCATCGAGGAGCCCATCGCGCTGACAGGTTCGGGGGCGGCCAGGTGGTCGAGCAGGGCCAGCAGGTCGGCGGCGAGCGACGGGTAGGTGTAGTCGGAGCCCACGGGGTCGCCGGTCGACCGGCCGTGCCCCCGCGCGTCGTAACGGACCAGACGCTGCCCCGCTTCGAGGACCGGCGCCCACTCGAACAGCCCCATCCGGTCCTCGGCGGCCTGACTGACGAAACCGCCGTGTGCGTACACGGCGAGCGGCCCCTCACCGCAGTCGTCGTAGACCAGCTCGGCCCGGCGATGCGTGAAGCGGCCCTCTTCGGCCGTGTGCCCGTCCGCTGCTCTCATCATGGCGCGTCTCGTGTCGGCTCTCCTGTGGAAAGCCTACGGCCGGGAGCCGTGGCGTGCGACGGCCGGGCGGCCCCGTGCACAGCGCACAGGGTCGCCCGGCCGTTCGGCGGGGGGCCGCCGGTCAGACGTTGGGCACCTTGAGCTTGTCCCAGCTCGTCCTGCCCGGAATGCCGTCCGCGTCGCTGCCCGAGTAGCCGAGCTTGCGCTGCCACGCGGCGTACGACTTGCGGTCGGCCTCGGACCAGTCGGGTCCGGGGCCCACCTCGTACCGGCCGCAGCCCTCGGCCACCAGGCGCTTGCCCATCGCCGTGATGATGGCGCTGCGCCGCCCCACTTGGAAGAACGCCGCACCGGGAAACGGCTCGTACGTCGGAGCGGGCGGGTTCGTCGGCCCCGGCGGCTTGCCGCCGAGCCGTTCACTGATACGGCTGCGCATCGAGTCCATCGTGAACCCGCGCGGATCGACCTTGCCCGGCTGCCACTCCTTGTGCCCGATCACCGAGCGGTGCGTCCAGCCGTGGGCCCGGCAGATCGCGGCCGCCGCCTTCTCGACGGCCTCCAGCTGCGCCGCCGGCCACGGGTCCTTGCCGTCGCCGAGGTTGATGCACTCGAAGCCGTAGAAATGGCGGTTGCCATCCGTGTTGGCCTCGTTGTCCGCGGGCAGCGCCGACTCGTTGATCACGGCACGCAGCACGTCGTCGTCACCGAGTCCCGCGTGGTTGGCGCGCCCGTTGCCCACGAGGTACACCGTGCCGTCCTTGGCGATCACCCCGTGGCACAGCGGGCCGGGCAGGCTCGAGTGGCCGTTGTAGCAGAGCTCGACGGAGCTCGAGGTGCCCGAGGTCACGGTGTGATGGATCATCACACCGTTCACCGGGCCCCAGGGGCCCTTGTGGTTGCGGTTGTGTGTGCGCCAACTGCGGTGCTCGACCACACGCAGTCCCTCGTTACGTAAGGCTCTGAGTAGTTTGTCGGCGGTCAGAGGCGTTGCCATCGTGGTGCTCCTTCCCGGGAGACGGTCAGTTCTCGGGCCGTCCCTGATCGTTTTGCCCGGTGGCGGGCCCGGCCGAACTCCCCGCGGCGGAACGCTCCGCCGCGACGGCCTCCTGTTCCGCACTCGCCTCCGCGGCGAGCGCCTCCGCGTCCGCCGCGGGGATCGGCGCGGCCAACGGTCCGAAGACCAGGCGGAGATCGGCCACCGACCCTTCGCCGAGCACCCACGCCAGCGGTGCGTGGTGCACCCGGACACCGTGCGGGGAGCGCAGCAGCGGGCGCCGGGCGGCGTCCGTCGGCCACTCGACACTGCCCGTCGCCGTCCGCGCCGGCACCGTCCAGAAGTCACCGCTGCGGTATGTGCGTCCCGGCTCGAAGTACACGAACACCCCGTCCTCCAGGGGTAGCCACGTGCCTTCCTCGATTCGCAGCGCACCGCCCCGCGACTTCGGCGCGCCGCCCTTGGACCGTCCGGAGCCCGCAGGGCGCGAACCGGGGCGGTGGTCCCAGCGGCGGAGGTACGGGTGCAGCTCAAGACGGCGGCCCACCGTCGGGTGCGGCTCACCCGACAGCCGAACCCTGCGTCCGGGCAGGTCGAGTTCCTCGATTCGCAGCAGCGGCAGGGGCTCCCGGCGGCTGGTGTAGGCGGTGTCGACGAACTCGACCCAGTCGCCCACGTTCAGATCGAGTTTGTCGTCGCTCCCGAGCGACGCCAATTCAGCCCAGGTGCCGTCCAGTTCGTCGACCGGGAAGGTCACGGAGCCGTTCTCCCTCGACCACTTGAACGTCGCGTCCTTCGCCGCGCCGCCCTCATGGACCTCCACCCGGTACAGCTGGTTCTCCGGGCCGCGGTAGCGGGCGTCCGGCTTCACCAGGCACGGGTCCTCGTCCGCGTGGTCCGGCCGCTCGCTGCGTGCGGCCAGCCGGGCCGTCGGAGCCTGCGCCGCCGCCCACTTGTCGAACGCCTCGCGCACCTGGTCCTTCGTGGCGCCGTCCTCCACGTCCAGCTCCGAGGCGGGCACGGGCACCACCTGCCACACCACCTTCAGCCTGGCGGCCGTGTCCGGCATCGCGGACCCGAGCGCCACTTCACGCAGCAGCGGGTCCTCCGCCGCGGTGACCGTCCGTTCCCACACCTTGAGGCAGGCCAGATACGGGAACTGGACGGGCAGCCGGTCGCCCGGCCGCTCCGGGTCGCGGTGCGCGTCGGGCTGGTCCCAGTACGTCCAAGTGGCCGCCTGCTCCGGGGTGTTCGGGGCGGTCTCGTCCCTGCCGTCGTCGTCGACCACGGGGACGCCCGGTGCGGGGCGGGTCGCGTCGACGAGGATGCCGTCGACGTAATAGCGGCCCCCGCCGATGGACAGATCGTCGAGCTCCCGGCTGCCGCCGAGGAAGCGCACCTCGAAACCGGCCGCGCCGCGTGGGCCGCCGTGCGCGCCGATCAGGTCGGACGCGACGGTACGGGCCTGGTGCAGCTGGATCGCCGCCTGCTCGTTGGCGTCCGCGTCCAGCTGGACACGGCCCTGCTGCGCGACCACCGCCGAGTAGTGCCGGTCCGGCCGGAAGGTGTCACGGGAGATGTCAGCGTGCATGAGGAGGGGTCCCCCTAGATGAGATTCGCCAGTCGGAAGAAAGTGGTGTCAGGTGACGGGGATGATCCCGGCGTCCGTCCCGGCCGGGGTGTACTCGGCGAGCCGGGCCCGCAGGCTGTCCTCGCGCTGCGGCTCGTACAGATCGTGGAAGACGCCCATCTGCGAACCGTCGTCCGCGCCCCGCCGGATCTCCTCGGGGCAACCGTCCGACAGCCGGCCGTAGTCGGGAGTGCCGTACCGTTCGCCGGCAAGCAGCGGCCGCACCGGCGGCGCGTCCCCGCCGCCCGCGAGATCCGGTTGGCAACGGTGGCGGCGGGGAGTGCGCGAGCCCGCCGGAACGTACGAGAAGCGCAGAGCGCCGACGCCCCGCCGGGCCACCCGCATCCGGCCGGTGAAGATGCTGTTCTCGCCGATCTCGACCGCGTGCGTGTGCACCTCGCCGATGACCGTGGTGCGGTACGCGTGCAGCACCGCGTGCGCGTGCCGGCAGTCGGGCGCCGACAGCGCGGCGCGGTCGTGCCCCGTGGCGTCCAGGATGCTGTCCCGGATGTGGACGGGCAGCGGATCGTGGTTCACCTCGTCGCCGATCACCTCGATCGTGCCGAGGATGCTGCGCTCGATCTGCACGCACGCCGTGGTGCGGTCCAGGACCAGGCTCGGCTCCTCGGGGGAGTGCGGATCGCACTCCGGCTCCAGCGACCAGCCGGGCACCAGCGTGCAGTGCCGCAGCACCACCGCGCCGACCGGACCGCTGACGTTGAGCCCCCGGCCGGTGACGAGCAGACCGTCCAGCACGATCCGCGGTGCGTCGGGGCCGGGGCCGCAGTCGTCCTCGCGGGCACGGATGTTGAGGGCGTCCGGCCGGTTGCTGTACCAGTCGAGCAGCCGGATCACCGGGCGGCAGCCCTCGGCGGCCCGCAGCTCCAGCCGGTCGCCGCGCTCCAGGTCGAAGTCCAGCTGCTCCTGGTAGGCCCCGCTGTGCGTGATCTCGATGACGCCTTCCGGACCGCAGCGGCCGGCCCGCCGGTCGCCGCGCCACTGCTCGTACGCGTCCATGATCCGCTGGAAACGCTGCCCGGGGCCCACCCGGTAGAACTCCGCCGCCGGCGAGGCGTCCCGCTCGCGCGGGTACTCGCCGCCGCCGATGTCGTCGCCGGACGCGTAGTGGTACGTGACCCACACCCCCTGCCGGGGCGCGGAGCGCGAACCGAAGGCGATCCGCCCGAGCACCGGGTCGACGGCCACCTGACCGCGCCGGGGCCGGTAGCGCCACTGGGAGAGGTCCGCCACGACGAGGTCCGACATCGGCACCGGCTCGTCCTGGCCGTCCCGCCAGATCGTGAAGCTCTTGCCCGGCCCGTAATGGTCGGCGAGCCGTTCGGCGAGCTGCCGGCGGCGGATGTACGCGGGCACGTTGTCGATCGTCGCGATGTGCGTCGCCGACGGCTCCGGCACCGGCCTGGTCACCAACGGGCTGTCGTTGCCGAGGATCGAGAACGTGTACAGGCTCCGCGCCCGGTCGATGCAGTACGCCGGCGCACGCGTGACGTGGTACGGCTTCAGCCGCCATACGAACAGCCCCACGCCGGCGGGGGACCAGCCGCCCCGACGCCGGGCGGAGCCCGCCCTGCGCACATCGACCGACCGGGCGGCCGTGCCGAACGGGCCGCCCGCCAGGTCGAGTCCGAAGCCGTCCCGTACGTCGGCCGTCCGGCCGCGCCCCAGCCGGCGTGCATCGGCCGCGGCCGTGCCCGACCCGTACAGCCTGACCGGCTGCTGGTGGGACAGCAGCCGGGAGAACTCGACGGCGCGGGCCGGCCATCCCGCGACCTCCTGCGCCAGCTCCTCCAGCAGATGCAGGGTGCCCTTGCGCCGCCGGTTGGCGACGGTCCGGGCGACGTCACGGCGCGGCGCGAGAGCCTCGGCGAGCCGCCTGCGCGACTCGTCCTCGCCCGCGTCCCCCAGCCCCTGCGTCGGCACCCGCTCGTAGCCGGGCAGCGGCGTGTAGCCCACCAGATCGCCCAGATACGGCAGCACCCAGGGGGCCGCGGTCTCCACGAACAGGTCCTCGTAGCCCTGTTCCACGCCGTCGCGCACCCGGTCGACCTGCTCGGCGATCACCGCGAGGAGGGCGCGAAGCGGCTCCCCGTGCTCGGCGTCGCGGAGCCGGTGCCACTGCGGCAGCAGCTCCGCGAGCCCGTCCGGTTCCCTGCTCATGCCGTGACCTCCGTCAGAATCAGCGTGTCGGCGACCTGCGGTGTCAGCAGGGCGAGTTGGGCAGGCCGGATGCCGCGGAAGACGAACATCGCGCGCCCCTTCTCCAGCGGGCGTGTGTCGGTGATGTCCGGGTTGAGCCGCAGCAGCTCGGCGAGCGGGATGCCGTGCCGGCCGGCGACGGCGGTCAGTGTTTCGCCCTCCTTCGAGGTGACGCGATACACCGCCTCGTCGTACTCGGCGAGCCGCGCGCCGACCGCGGTCCGGGGCTCACCGATCCGGTCCGCGAGGCCGGCCAGCCCGCCGGGGGTGACCGAGGCGGGCACCCCCTCGAACACGTCCACGTCGACGAAGTCGACCCCCGGCACCCGGTGGGCGGTCGCCATCACCTCCGACAGCCGCGCCGGACGCCCCAATTCCCTGCGGCCCGGCCCGAACTCCCGCAGCAGAGCCTGCCGCAGCCGGGGTTCGACCACCTGCCAGCTGTGGTCCGGGGCGACCCTCACCTTCGCCGCAAGCAGCAGCAGGACCAGCTCGCGGACGTCCACCCGCACCGGCAGCCGCGTGTCGCCGTACTGGGCGAGCGACGACCGCAGCGCCCGCAGCACACCGGAGTCGGCGGCGACGGGGATGTCGTCGACCCCGGACACCGTCACGTGCAGCACCCGGCGACGACCGTCGAAGACCTCCCGCGCCACGGCGCGGCCGATGCCCGCCCGGGAGCGGGCGAAGTCCTCGTAGTCCCGCACCGACACCAGCCGGTCGAGCGCCGACACGGACAGCGGGACCGTGCGCCGGGTCAGCCCCGGCCCGTCGGCGTCCGCACCGCCCGTCGCCGTCTGCGGATTGGTGACACCGGTGACGCCCAGCGGGCGGGTGACGGCCTGGGAGA
This sequence comes from Streptomyces sp. NPDC006283, assembly GCF_040613325.1. NCBI lineage: Bacteria > Bacillati > Actinomycetota > Actinomycetes > Kitasatosporales > Streptomycetaceae > Streptomyces > Streptomyces sp. NPDC006283. The sequence continues at coordinate 58,772 of NZ_JBEXRZ010000012.1, forward strand.
TGCGGTTCGCCCGCACGTTCGCCGCCCGGCCCGTGCCGAAGCGGTACCGGGCCCGGACGTTCTCGCTGCCGCTGGGCAGCCGGGCGCCGTGCACCCCGTCGCCGAACGTCACCGTGGTACGGCCGTCGCCGGTCGTCCCCGCCACATAGACGCGATCGCGCGGGCCGCGCCCCGCCAGACTGTCCACCGTGTGCCACAGCAGACCGTCCACGCGGACCTCCAGCGCCGGTTCGGCGCCCAGAGGATTGCCGGCGGGCAGCCACGTCAACGGCGACTGCCACAGGGCGAACGTCTGATGGGCGCGATCGGCGTCGCCGCTGCCGATCGGTTCGTCCCTGCTCTCGCCGTGGGTGGCCGCCACCACATTGCCGAGCACCCGGACCGTGTCCCGGCGGTAGCGGTAGGCCAGGTCGGTGGTGAGCGTCAGCCTGGTGTGCACATGGTCGCCGGGCAGCAGCGGGTCCACGACCTGCTCGACGCCGGCGACGACGACCACTTCGGTGCCTGTGATCCCCGACCCGGCGGCCGCCCCCGGAAGGACGTCCGTACGCTCGCCCGACACCACCAGCTGCCGGCCGGGCCGCAAACCGTCGTAGAGCTCGGCCAGTTCCAGCTCGTTGCCGTGGACGTCCTCGCCCAGCGGCTCGTCGGCGAGTCGCAGCGGTTGCCCGCCCGCGTGGACGGTGGCGTCACGGACGTTGGACAGCAGCACGTCGTGCTCGTCCAGCCAGGGGTCGGCCAGCGTCAGCTCCGTACCGCGGCCCGTGATGCCGAAGTCGGTGTACACGGCGGTCCGTACCGCGGTGACCCTGGTGGTGACCAAGGCGAGCGCCGGGTCGCCGGGGATCCCGTCCGGCGGTGCCTGCCCCTTGCGGGGACGCACGACGGCGACCCAACTGCCGACCGTGATCGAGTCCTGGACGGAGTCGAGTGCGAGGACGTGCCGGTTGGCCGGTTCCGGGACCGTCGCGACAGCGATCTCGACGTTCGCGGGCTCGCTGCCCACCGTGTACCTGACCGTCAGTTCGTGGTCGCCGTGCCGGATCTGATGGTGCTCGCCCGGGGCCAGCAGCCAGCTCTTCGTCTCGCCGTTGTGCACGGCCACACGGACGCGGCCGTCGTCGCCGGGCCGCGACACGAACAACGTCCGCTCGGGCAGTCCGTCCTCCAGCCGGGCCGTGACACCCGGCTCCTGCGAGTCCGCCGGGCGCCGGCTCAGCCAACTCAGGTCGTGGTCCTGGCCCGACCGGGTGCGCAGCGTGATCCGCCCGGGGCCCAGGTCGAACGACTTCTCCGACGGCAGATTCTCCGACAGCTGCACCGACGAACCCGTCTCGGTGTGCTGGAACTCGGCGCGTATCGGAACCCTCCCCGCCGGGTCGTAGACGACCCGCATCGAGGTCAGCGCCGCACCCGTCAGCGGCCAGTCCGTCTGCCTGATCACCCGGCCGCGGGCGTCCTGCACCGGCCGCAGTGGCGCGGTCGAACCGAACGGCGCAGCCCGCACCCGCATCGCCAGCAGTTCGTGCAGCAGCGGCTGCGGGGCCGGGGCGGCCTGCCGCCACGCCGGGTACAGGCCGTCCGCCACCCGCGGATCCAGCGCCGACAGCAGCTGCGCCGCCAGGTCCGAGCCCGGCGCCGACGCGGGGTGGGCGCCGCCCGAGCGGGCTCCCGCACCGGGCCGCACATCCCTGGTGCGCAGCGCGGGCAGTACGTCGCCGAGCGCCATCAGCGCCGAGGCGCCCGGGGACGGCTGTATCCGATCGGACGGCGCCGGGCGGGACGGTTCCAGGTCGGCGGCCCGCTCGCGCAGATCGCCGACCACCGCCTCCAACTGCTCGAACCAGGCGGCCACATCCTCGTGCGCCGAGGCCACGGCCTGGGCCTCCGCCAGCCGTTCGTGCGGACCGGCGAGGCGCGCGGCAAAGGCGGCGGGCGACTTGACCGAATCCAGATCGGCCCGCAGCGGGGCCAGCACTTGGGCGTCGAACTCCTCGATGTACCGGCTCACCGGCCGCGGATTGGGGTTTTCGGGGGCCGGCTGCCCGTCCTCCACCTCCCGCTCGTCCTCGGTGATCCACTCCCGCAGCTGGTCGACGAGCTCGCTGAGCATCGGCGGCGCCGACTGCGGCAGACCGATCACGGTGACGTCGTCGTCCCGGTCGATCCGTGTCCGGGCAACGGTCAGGAGCCGCCGGTCGCCCTTCGTGGCGGCAGAGCCGTCACCCTTGCCCCGTTCACCGCCGAAGACGAACAGCAGCCGGTCACCGGTGTTCAGCGCCGACGCCGTCCCCGCGATCTGGATCTGCGAGCGCCGCGCGAGGTCGGCCGGGACGAGCAGCGACGGCCTGCGCCGCCGCACCGCGAGTTCGTTCCACGACGCACGGGCGGTGAGGTCCTCGCTCGTCTCGAAGACCTGGGACTGCTCGTCGGACGTCGTCGGCACACTGTTGCTGCGCGCGCCCCGCGGAATCACCACGGAGACCTCGGCCTCCCGCGGATCCCGGTCCAGCGTGTACGCGAGATGCGTGTCCGCGGCGACACCCGGACGGGGCCGGTGTCCCACCAGCCGCCCGAGCAGCGCCAGCGAGCGGTGCTCGTTCGCCGTGCGCAGGTACGCCTCGTCCGCGATGCGCTCCGAGTGGAACGTGAGCAGGTCTCCGACGACCGCCCACGACTGCAACAGCCCGATCGCCGGATCGTCGGGCGTACGCACCGTGAGTCCCCGCAGCGCCGGATAGGCCGGAGAGGCCAGCCGGTCCAGCATGGCCGCCAGGAACGAGCCGTACGCGCCGACCCGGTAGTCCAGCGACGTACGTCCGGGCGGAGTGTGCAGGGCCGGCGGGGCGTGGCGCTCGTCGTGGCTCCCGCAGCCGCAGCCGCACATGCCGCTCATCGCGCACCTCCGCCGAGCTCGATGGACAGCCGCCCGTTCTCGGGCCGGTCGGGGTCGTTGTCGCACCGTGCGATCTCCAGCGGGCCGAGCCGCAGCACACCTGCCTCCAGTGCCGTGTCGTCGAAGTCGGTGTCGTAGGGGGTGCCGAGCCGCCCGGCGTCGAAGAGCCGTGCCAGGCGGGTCACCCGTACGCTCTCCACGCCCTGGACGGCCGCCGCCGCGGCCACCAGGCGGCTCAGCCGCACCGGTTCGCCGAACGTGAGCGCGTCCGGATGGAAGAAGCCGAGCCGCCCGTCGGCCAGGAGTCCGCGGCCCAGCAGCCGGTACAGCTCGGCAAGGATCTGCCCGTGCTGGTGCCCGGGCGTGGCGCACACCGTGAGTGCGATGTCGAGCGGGACGACACGTGCCGGTCCGACCACCAGGTCGTGGCCGATGCGCCGGCAGCTCTCGAGCGCGTGCGACACGGAGTCGAGCAGCTCCACGCCGGGCTCGCCGGCGCCCAGCGCGTCGACCGCCACATGGGCCTCCTGCACGCTGCCCGTCCAGCGGATCTCCGCCGCCGCTCGCTGAACGCCCGGCAGGCCGGAGGCGAGGGCCGCGTAGTCCGCCGCGGTCACGGCTCGCATCCGGGTGCGCTTCAGATCGAGCGGAGCGAGCTGCCGCACCCGCTCCAGCGGCTCGGGCTCCGTGCCGCCCACGGCCGGAAGCGGATTGCGCACCCCCGCCACCGGCAGCGGGTCGCCCGCCTCGGACTCGTCCGGTTCGCGACACAGCACCAGATGGTTGATCGCCTCGGCGCCGACATTGCCCGCCGTGCCGCCGCCGAGCCGGTAGTGCACCTCGAGACGCGCGCCGGGGCGGGGCCGTGCACCGTGCCTGCCGTCGCCGAACCGCAGCGCGATCCGGCCGTCGTCCTCCAGTTCACCCACGACGTGCCGGTCCCTGGCGCCGCTCGCCAGCAGGTCCCGCCGCGGCGTCCAGACCTCGTCGCCGTCCGTGACGCGCACCGCCGGCAGTGCCTGCCGCGGATCCTGGACCAGGGCGGCCGCAGGGCCGCGCAGTTCGGGCTCGTCAGGGTGCAGCCCGACGGCGTACGCGGGCCCCCATGTGTGCGCGATCTCCCAGGCGATGTCCCCGTCGAGCACCGCGCCCGCCCGGGCTCTGGCCGTCAGCACGCCGAGCCTGCGCAGCTTCGCCGCCAGCAGTCGCTCGCTGCGGTGCAGCAGCTCCCGCAGTGCACGGACAGGGCGGCGGCGGAGCTCGAACCGCTCCAGTACCTTCAGCCCGAACAGCACGGTCAGCTCGGCGATCTCCTCCTCCGTCAGCCCGTCGCAGTCACGGGCGCTGCGCCACAGCTCCACCAGCCGCTGCCGCACCCGCGCCGGTATGCCCGTCAGCCGGACGGCCTGCCCGGCACAGACATGCGCGGGCAGCGGGAACGGCACGCACTGGACGACGGGGGAGCGCTGCAGCCGGAGACGGAACCGAGGCCTGATCCCCGGGTACACGACCTGGGCCAGCAGGGTCTCCAGCGCCTCCGCCTGCTCGTACGCGGTGCCCGGGACCACCTTCTCCCGTCGTCGTCCCGCCAGTTCGAGGCCGAGCCCCGCACGGGCCGTCTCCGCCTCGCCGACCACGGCGGACAGTTCCCGTACGTGCTCGGCGGTGAGCAGCCGGCCGTGCCGGGCCCCGTCGAGCCGTGCGGTGATCAGGTCGGCCGTGGCGTTGCCGGCGTCCCGGTCCCAGCAGCCGAAGCCGGCGGGGTCGCAGGAGCCGAGCACCGCCGGGTCCGGCGGCACGGTCACCGTCTCCGGTGACGGGCCGCCGAACGTCAGCGACCGCCCGTGGTCCACCAGCGCCACATTGGCCCGCGCCACACTGACATCACCGACCGGCTCGCAGTCACGGCCCGCGCGGGTGGTGAGGCAGACCGGGAACGCGGGCGCGTCCTCGGCGGCCCAGGTCACCTCCAGCACCGGCTGGTCGCACAGCGCGTCCACGACCGGGGTGACGGAGGTGAGCCGTACGGCCTGCCGGTGCGCCGGGTCGGCGTCCCCCGGCGTGCCGGAGCGCGGCCCGCGCACCTCCTCGATCAACAGCACGTCGCCCGGCCGCAGTCGGAGCCTGCGCGTGGCGCACTCCTCGTCGGCCCACTCGTCGCGCAGGGTCGCGGACGTGGCCCCCTGCGGCAGCGAGCAGACCTCGTCGCCCCACGTCCAGAAACGGATCGTGTTGTGTTCGGGGCGCAGGACCAGCGGCTCGCCCGCGACCACCGGCTCGAACACCTCGACGGCACCGCGCTCCCCGAGAACCGCAAGCTCACGGTCCTCGATCACCGCGCCGATCTCCGGACGGTCCCACGGCCCCGGCGTGCGGACGTCGACGGCGGCGAACCGGAACGTGCCCGGCAGCAGCGTCAGCTCCCGCGCCACCTCCACCGTGACGAAGGCACGCGCATTGCATCCGTCGTGCATCGGGTAGTCGATCAGCCGCACATGGCGCCGCACCGACACCCGTCGGCGCGCCGTGTCCAGGTATGCCTCCGTCGCCACGGCGTCCTGCTGGTAGCTGATCCGGTCCCCGGTGTGCGCCAGCAGCTCCACCAGCGTCATCCCGAGATCCGCCGGGTTGCGCTCCACCCAGCCGGGTGTGGTCAGCGCCAGCCGGTCCAGGATCAGCCGGCGGATCGAGTCGTAGTCCCGGGCGGTGTAGTCGATGACCGGCGCCGCGGCGGATGCGGGCGTCGGCTCCGGGAGACGGCCCGCAGGGCCGTCCTTGCAGTCGAACGGCGTCGGGCAGTCGGTGAGGAAGTCGAACTCGGCAGAGAAATACCGCTGGTCGAAGCCGGGGAACGGCTCCGTACCGGGCCGGCCGTACGGGTCCGTGTCCACGACCGAGAGCCGGTAGCGGCTCGCGTCCCCGGACCGGTCCAGCGTCACCAGCAGCCGGTCGTCGAGTTCCGGGTCCTCCTCACGCTCCACGGCGACGTCGACGGCCTCGATGCCGGTGATCCGGCGGCCGCCGTCGATACGGATGTTCTCCGGGCAGAGTCCGTGCGGCGCCTTGCCCAGGAACGTGACGGTCAGCGTCAGCGCGTCGTCACCGACCTCCACGGCATCCACGCCGCCGAGTTGCGCGGCCCGCACCCGGCCGCGCCGGCTGCCACCGTGTCCGCCGCCCTCGTGCGTGCTCCCACCGCGCATGCCGTCCTCGTGCCTGCCGTCGCCGCGGCGGGCCGGCACCTCGCTCATGTTGCTCATGCGGGGGCGCTCCCTTCGAACACCTCGTCGCGACGGCTCTGCGTGGCGCGCACCACGTAGCGCAGATACACCCGGACCACGTTCTCCTCGCTCACCACGTCCAGCGCCTCCACCTCGATCAGATCGCCCAGCCAGCGCTGCAGCGACGCCTGCACGGACAACTCGAGGGCGGAGGCCAGCTCGGGACTGTTGGGTGTGAACACCAGGTCGAGCAGCCCGCAGCCGAAGTCGGGCCGCATCACACGCTCCCCGGGGCTGGTGAACAGCAACTGCTCGACCAGGTCCCGCACATGCTCGTCGTACGAGGCATGTGCGGTGCGCCCGCGCCGGTCCGAGCGGAACGGGAAAGCGATGTCGCCACGCACGGTCCTCATCGGCACATCACCCCCTGCCGCGCCGCGAGCACGACCGGCGGGCCCTGCGGAACGAGGGCCGCCCCGAGACAGACGGCCTCCGTCGTGTCGAGCAGTGCCGGTTTCCCGTCGACGAGCACGCCGGCCGCGTGCGGACTCCACCGGACGGATGTGCAGGGGTGCGGCACCCGGTCGATCGTGTGCGTGCAGCCCGACACGGCGAAGGTGTCGGACGCGGTGTGCACGGGCACCCCGTCGATCCGCACGGCACTCGGAGCGGACGTGGCGAAGACGCGGCCCCCGTGCGGGCAGTGGAGCGCGGCTGCGGCGCTGACGAAGGTCCCGGTGTTCCCGGAGTGTCCGGACAAGACTTTTCTCCCCCTGGTCGGTTACTGCTTCTTCGGCACGATCAGCCGGCCGTCGTTGATGTTGACCTCGCCGCCGGTCAGCAGGATCGACGCGCCCTGCCCGTTGGCGATCGTCACGCCCTTCTCGTCGACCTGGATGTACGCCCCGGTCGCGGCCTGGAGCCGGATGCCGTTGCCGCCGGGCACGTCGCCCATCACGAACTTGTGCCGGTCGGAGGTCTGGATCACCACGTTCTGGTGCGCCGGCCCACCGGTCAGCGCGTCCGGCGGCAGCTCGGCACTGTCCCCGTACCAACAGCCGGTCCAGATGGGGTAGCTGGGATCCCCCTGCTCGAACTCCACCCACACGCCCGCCCCGGCCGTAGGAACCACGTACTGCCCGGACTCCCGCCCCGTGAACGGCAGACAGGGCAGCGCCCATGTGGACGTCTCGTCGCCGAGCACGTCCGGCACCTTGACCGTGACCCGGCCGATCCGCAGCGGATCCTCGTTGCTCACCACCCGCCCCCGGAACTTGCCGAGAAACCGGTTGTTCGGTCCTGCAGCCATGCGCAGTTCTCTCCCTGGTCCTTGCTTTCGCGGCTCACGGCCGTACGGTGCCGCTGCGGGCGATCAGGCCTTCGCGCGACAGCGTGAAGTTCTGCTGGTACGAGCCGGGCCTGATGTTGTGCGTCACCGACTTCACGTAGTAGTCGCCGTCGTACGTGACTCCGGCGCCGCGCACCCCGACCAGCTCGCGGGGCCGCAGGATGTAGCCGTGCCGGTTGACGTCAAGCGATCCCGAGCCGGAGACGGAGTCGGCCGACACGGCAGCCCGCGCCAGCAGCTCGGCCCGCGCCTGCGCCGACTCCTTCTTGGCCGTGCCCGACAGCGTCCTGCGCTTGAGGGCGGGCGTCGCGCGGCGCCCCAGCGGAGGGCGCAACGGCCCGATGTCCGGCTGCGGCAGCAGAACGGAGTCACGGGTCGCGGGATTCTGCACGCGTGCCTGCGGCTCCTCGCGAGCCGTCCCGTCGTAGGCGAACGTCAACTGGTCGACAGTGGAGTTGGCGTCCATGTTCACGTTCAGCGCGTGCTGACGCTGCCCGATCCGGATCTCCGGCCCCCACACGGCGGTGGAGTGACCGGGGCGGGGGCCGGGCTCCAGATAGAAGATGTAGCCGTTGGCACGGGCGAGTTCGTTGACGTAGCTCAGATCGGTGCCCGTCTGATACTCGACCCTCAACTGCTCCCGTGGCGGCTGCTCGATCTTCTCCTGGAACACGCGGGACTCGATGCCGTAGTGCGTGTACTTGGCGAGGATGCGGGTCACCCGTTCGGACGGCCGCAGATTCGGGTAACGGTCGGTCCGTTCCTCCAGATCCATCAGCACCGTGAGGTCCTCGCCGGTCACGGTGAGCGTCGAATGCCCGGGCTGATTGCTCGCGCCGACCTCCTGCCGCACGATCAGCCCGTCGAGCAGCACGACGGCCGTGCCTCTGACACTCACGGTGAGAACGACCCGGGTCTTCGGGTCGAAGAACCCTTCGGGGAGCAACCGGCGCGACAGGGCGCCCTGCTTGGTGAGGTCGAACGCGAACTGGAATCCGCTGCGTTCGCCCGCGGTCGTGGTGATCTGGGCCGACAGCAGCGCCTCGGTCACCTCCGGCGGAACCGGCCGGGTCAAACGGGGGCCCATGTGCAGGGTGACGTGGACGGGCCCGCGCCCGACGGGCTGATCAGGCATACCGGTCTCCCGGCGCCGGGAACCCGCCGGCGTGCGGGATCTCGATGACACGGCCCGCCTCCTCGGTCAGCTCCTGCGGATCCAGGACGGGGTTGGCGTCCGCGATCTGCCACCACTGGCCCGGGTCACCGAAGTACCGCTGCGCGAGCAGTTCCGGCCGCTCACCGCTGCTGACCGTGTGCGGGGCGCTCTCCCCGGTGGCCGCCTCCAGCGGGGGCAGGAACCGGCGCTTGGCGTACCGCACTTCGGTACCGTCGGGCAGCCGGTGCACGCCGATCTCCGCGTCGTGGTAGCGGCTGGAACGGGGGTAGGGGTGGGCGCCGGGTATCGCGTCCAGCGCGCTCTCGTACGGCTCGATGCCTGCCATGTCCGCTGCTCAGCCCCTTCCCGGTCCGGCGTCCCGGCCGGCCAGCCCCAACGCCGCGAGCCCGCCGCTGCGCGCGGCTCTCGCCAGGCGCTCCTTCTGCGCCAGATGCGCCATGTACAGATCCGCGCCGCGGTGCCCGGCCGGCAGATCGCTGACGCTGAGCACCTTCATCCCGATGCTCAGCGAGGCCCGGATCGGATTCAGATTGACGTCGAACGCCGACTCGTTGATGGACAGCTCGGTCAACCGCACCGGCATGACGCGCTTGCTGCCCCAGGTGAAGAGGGTGAGCGGCATCTCGATCGGACTGATCTCGATGGTCCCCTTCTTCGTCAGCCGCGAGGCCTCCAGAAGCTGCGCGGTGGTCGGATGCACGAGCATCTCCAGGGTTGCCAGCTCGGGATGGATCCCGTCGGGCGCCGCGACGTCGAACTGGTCGGTCGCGTCGATCTCGGCGGTGAACTTCCATGTCTCCTCGGCGGGCCCCTTGAGTCTGAGCGCCTCGTTCCTGTCCCCTCCGCTTCCCCCACCGCCCCCGCCCCCATCGCCAGCACCGCCGGCGGCCTGGGGAGCGAGGGAGCGCTCGAGGGTGTCGGGGTTGAACTGGAGGACGATGATGCGCTGGGGGGTGCCGCGTTCGGGGTCGACGACGACGATGCCGGAGCGGATGGGTTTGGGTATGTCGGCGTAGCGGGTCATACGTCACCGATCCCGGCGTGGTGGTAGGCGGAGATGACTTGGCCTGCTTCCTCGCGAACGCGGGGGTCCACGTCATTGCCCGCGGTGGCTTCCAGGATCGGCAGGAGCTCCGGCCACTCCATGTAGGCGGTGGAGCGGGCTGCCGCCGCGCGCACCATCGGGTGCTCGTGGGCCAGGGCATGAGCGAGCGCGGGCATGAAGCGTGTCGAGTGGGAAGGAGGGGCCCCGATACCCAGACGGAAGACTGCGCGCACCAGTTGCTGAGGGGACTCGGCTTCGTAGACGGCGTCGAGGAGTTGCTGGGTGGGCCAGGTGTCGAGAGCCCGCTCCGCCTCGGCCAGAAGCGACTCGAGGAGTTCCTCGTCGGGGCCGTGGAAGAAGCAGGAGAACTCACCGGATGCGCGATCGCGAGTCACTTGGAACACGGTGTTGTCATCGACGGACCATGCGGTGGACTTCCTGACCGGGTCGCTGTTCTGTTCCGGCAGGATGCTCCACCCCTTGCTGTCGGCGAACTGTGCTGCCTCGTCCGTGCTTCGCTTTCTGAGCACCAAGCGCCGGGTGCGTGCCATGCGGTTCGGTTCCATTTCCCTGCTCTCATTTCATGTGACGCGATTTCACGCTGCGGCCCCTCAACCGGCGCAGTCAGTTCAGCCCATGTGCATCCAGAACCTCTCGTTCGATCTTCCTGAAAACGTCCTCCTTCACCTTTTGCGGATCGACGTCGTCGGCATAGTCGAATGTGTAGCCGCTGAGGAACATGTTGATGTACTGGATCTCCCTGGCCGCCAGTTCTTCGCCGCTGACCATGTGCTTGACCCCGGCGGGCCTCGTCACCTTACCGTTCTTGTTCCGTCGCTCCGCGACGTTCACATCCGCGCCGGTTATTCCGCGTTTCTCGCGGCTCTTCTTGGCGTGCAAGGCCTTTCGTTCGTCGTCCGTGGACGCTGATTTGAGTAGCCCTTCGTACTTCTTGTCCAGCTCTTCGAGCTGCTTCTGCTCGCTCTTTCCGGAAACCCATGCCTCCTTGCTCGGGGCGGCTCCTTGTGCGCCCTGAGCGGCCATGGGGTACTCCGCTATCGCGGCAGGTATCAGCTTGTAGTCGTTCTGGGTCGAAGCTCGTTCGAGCATCTTTGCCAGCATGGCGGAATAGACCCGAGCGGTCTCGTCGCGCCGCTTTTCGTTGTATCCGGTCAGGGCCATCAAGGTACGCGCCTTCAGCCGGTTCAACTTGCTCATGTTTCCGACGATTTTGCCCTGGAAGAGGCGAAGATAGTCTGCTCCGTGTTTGAAGAGATACTTGTACCCGTGCACTCCCTTCTCCTTGGCCAGCTTCTGGTAGGGAGGCGGCGATCCCCGCTTCTGTCCCTCCTTCCTCATGTGAGCCAAAGTGTTCACCGATCCGGGCTGTTCGTGCATGTTCACGCCGCCCGCTTCTCCGGCCCAACCGAGTTCCCACTCGCCTGGCAGGTCGTATTCCTCGCCGTCTTCCTTCTTGCCCTTCTTCGCTCCATGCTCAGGGAATCTGTTCTGGGCCTGGATTTCGTCCAGGTGTGCCACCACGTCGCTGAACCGTGTCCCCTCGCCGGCCCGAACGTGGGTCACCTTCCCCGTCTCGGCATCGGTTGCCACCGAGACGCCGTCGGTCTTCCTGGCTCGGGACTCGTCCCGCACCTTCTTGGCCAGTTGTTCCACGAACCGGAGCGCCTCACGGGGTTCGATCTCCACCTTCGTGCCGGGCACCACGACCTTGGGCGGGCTGGCCCAGGCGCGAATGGTGAACCTTCGCGAGCCTTGTGCAGCGACCCGGGAGAGCCGGTACCACATGCGCATTCCGGCCAGTGCCGCGTCGAGCACCCTCGCCGGGACACCCTTCCTGAGCAGCGCCTTGAGGACCGGCCGCATACGCGCCACAGCCCTGCCGAGCCGGTCGTCGTGCTGCTGGTCCTTCCTTTTCCTCTGCTCGTCCTGGTCCTGCTTCTTCTGCTCCTGCTGGTTCTTCCTGTTGCCGCGCAGCCGGTCGCGCCTCTTCGTGAACGCGTTCCGCAGCTTGGCCGCACTGTTCTTCAGGGGCGACGCTGCCGGACCCGCCGAAGGGCGGCTGCTCGCCGGGCGTTACCGGCTCGGCGGCGTCCTCGGACGCGGCGGCATGGGCACGGTGTGGCGTGCCGTCGACGAGACGCTCGGCCGCACTGTCGCCGTCAAGGAACTGCGCTTCCCCAACAGCATCGACGAGGACGAGAAGCGCCGGCTCATCACGCGCACCCTCCGCGAGGCCAAGGCCATCGCCCGTATCCGCAACAACAGCGCCGTGACCGTCTACGACGTCGTCGACGAGGACGACCGCCCGTGGATCGTCATGGAGCTCGTCGAGGGCAAGTCCCTTGCCGAGGTGGTACGCGAGGACGGCACGCTCACGCCGCGCCGGGCCGCCGAGGTCGGCCTGGCGATCCTCGACGTGCTGCGCTCCGCGCACCGCGAGGGCATCCTGCACCGCGACGTGAAGCCGTCCAACGTGCTCATCGGCCGTGACGGCCGCGTCGTGCTCACCGACTTCGGTATCGCTCAGGTCGAGGGTGACCCCTCGATCACGTCGACCGGCATGCTCGTCGGCGCACCGTCGTACATCTCGCCCGAGCGGGCGCGCGGCAACAAGCCGGGTCCGGCCGCCGACCTCTGGTCCCTCGGCGGCCTGCTCTATGCGAGCGTCGAGGGCTGCCCGCCGTACGACAAGGGATCGGCGATCGCGACGTTGACCGCCGTGATGACCGAGCCGCTCGACCCGCCCAAGAACGCGGGTCCGCTGGAGGAGGTCATCTACGGCCTGCTCGCCAAGGACCCGGCCCAGCGGCTCGACGACGCCGGTGCACGCGCCCTGCTCACCATGGTGGTGAACGCACCGGAGGCGCCGAAGCCGGCCGCGGAGCCCGAGCCGTCGCCGGAGGCGACCCGGGTCATAAGGCTTCCCTCCGTGCCGCCCGCGCCGCCTGCGGCCCCGGCCCGACCGAAGGATCCGGCCGCCGACCGGGTACGCGGCGCGCTGCGTTCCGTGCGCAACGCGGCCGCTGCGGCGAAGGCGGAGCCGAAGCCGGC